>DATAGA010000207.1:0-5061 GCA_036257215.1 Myxococcota bacterium | reverse complement strand
CCATCTCCTCGAAGATGACGTTGAGCTCGAGGCGCGCGAGGTTCGCGCCCAGGCAGTAGTGCTCGCCGATGCCGAAGGCGAGGTGCTCGTTGCGGGGGCGCGTCACGTCGAAGCGGTCGGGGTCGGCGAACACCTCGTCGTCGCGGTTGGCCGACGGGTACCACATCACGACCTTGTCGCCCTCGCGAATCCGCTTGCCGCGGATCTCCGTGTCGCGCGTCGCCGTGCGCCGGAAGTAGTGGACCGCGGGGTCGTAGCGCAGGATCTCCTCGACGGCGTCCGGGATCCGCGCCGGCTCGCGCACGAGCAGCTCGAGCTGCTCGGGGTGCTCCATCAGCGCCTTCCAGCCGTTGGTCGTCACCGTCCGGGTCGTCTCGTTGCCGGCGATGCAGAGCAGCAGGAAGAACGAGCAGTACTCGATCTCGGTGAGGTTCTCGCCGTCGACCTCGCTGCGCAGCAGGATCGTGGTCAGGTTGTCGGCGGGCTCCGACTTGTAGCGCTCGGCCAGCTGCATCGCGTACGTGAAGATCGCCGCCGACGCCGCCATGCGGGTGGCCTCGTCGCCCATCTCGGGGTCGTCGAAGCCGATCATCACGTTGCTGAGGTCGAAGATCTGCTTGCGGTCCTCGAGCGGGACGCCCATGAGCTCGCAGATCACCTGGAGCGGAAGCTCGGCCGCGAGCTCCTCGACGAACTCGGCCTCGCCCCGCGGCGCGACGGCGTCGACGATGCGGCGGGCGAGCTCGCGGATGTGCGCCTCCTGCTGGGCGATCCGGCGCGGCGTGAAGCCGCGCTGCACGATGCGGCGGAACTTCACGTGCTGCGGCGGGTCCATGTTGAGCATGATCATGCGCGTCCGCGCGAGGCCGTCCGGCGGAGGCGTGTGGATGTTCGTCGCGCCCACCCACGACGAGAAGAGCTCCGGGTTGCGCGAGACGTGCTTCAGGTCCTCGTACTTGGTCACGCACCAGAAGCCCGGGCCGTCGGCCTCGGGCTGCCAGTGCACCGGGTCCTGGGCGCGCAGCGCGCGGAACCACGCGTGCGGCGTGCCGGAGACGAAGTGGTCGGGATTGGTGAGGTCGATCTCGGCGAGGTCCATCGCTCCCTCCGGCGCGGGGTGACGATCAACATAGAACGTGTTTCAATTCCGGTCGACCGCGGCGGGGTCGGACGGGACGCTCGCGGACCGCGCCCGCGCCGCCGCAGGGAGGGAGCCGATGGCCGCGACGAGCTACGAGATCCAGGGCCGGACGGTGAAGCTGCCCGTCGAGGTGCGCCGCGCCTGGAGCGCGAGCGCGCTCTACGCCGTGCCCGCGGCCGCCGTGGAGCCGCTCCTCCCGGGCGACGCCTTCGCGCCCCTCGAGCTCGGCGGCGGGCAGACCCAGCTCGTCCTCACGCTCGTCGACTACCAGGACAACGACCTCGACCGCTACCGCGAGATCGGCGTCGTCTTCTTCGTGACGCCGCGGGGCGCCGGTCCCGAGCAGGCCGGCACCTACATCTGGCGGCTCCCGGTCGACCAGTCCTTCACGTGCGAGGCCGGCCGCACGATCTGGGGCTTTCCGAAGACCGTCGAGCGGATCGACTACGAGGAGACGCCCGAGCGGATCCGCGGCGTGCTGTGGACGGACGGCCGCCGCGTGCTCGACCTCTCGCTCCCGCGCGGCGGGACGCCGAGCGCCGACGCCACGACGAGCGGCGTCACCTACACCTGGCTGCACGGCGCCGCCCACAAGACGGCGATGACGACGGGCGGCGCGGCCGTCCTGAACCCGGCCGGTGCCCCCGCCGCCCTCGAGCTCGGCGACGATCCGGTCGCGGACGCCCTGCGCAGCCTCGGCCTGCCCAAGCCCCCCTCCCTCGTCACGTGGGTGCCGCACATGCGGGGCACGTTCGGCGCGGCGGAGAAGCTGGTCGGCTGAACGCAGCCGGCGGTCGCTACGACAGCTTCGCCGCCTCGCGCGTACGGCGGACGAGACGCTCCGCGAGCACCTCGCTCAGGTTCCCGAGTACCGCGGCCGCGATGCGCGGGTAGCGCCGGCGCAGCTGCGCGAAGTGCTCGCGGCCGAGGCGCAGCAGGCGGCCGTCCTCGACGACGTCCACGTCGGCGCTGCGCGCCTGCTGAACGAGGCCGACCTCGCCGACGAGGTCGCCGCGCTCGTGCAGCGCGAGCTCGCGCACCCCCGCCGGCCCGGCGAGGGAGGCGCGCAGGCGGCCCTCGATCACGACGTAGAGCGCGTCGGCCGGGTCGCCCGCGCTCCAGAGGCGCTCGCCGGCCCGCACCGGCACGAGCCGCCCCATCAGCGCCACGATGCGCGCCTGCGCACCGGTCAACCCACGGAAGAGGCGGATCGTGCGCTCGGGCTCCGCACCGAGGTCGAGCGCGAGCAGGTCCCAGAGCGTCACGATCCGAAGCCCCACGCAGAGCGCCGGGGTGAGCGTCACGTCACAGAGCCAGCCGAAGGCCAGCGTCGCCGCGGCGAGGGTCCCGAGCTCGCCCTGCGTGCGGAACTCGGAGAGGTTCCAGACCAGGAAGCCCGCGCAGAGCGCGATCGCCGTGTACGTGACGGGCCGCCCGACCGCGCGCAGCGCCGACTCCGTCGCGCGCCGCTCGCTCCCCTTCTGGCGCGCGTCTTCGATGAAGCGGGCGAAGTAGTGGATCGTGTCGTCGACCGCGATCCCGAGCACGATCGGCGCCACGAGGCTCGTCCCGGGCGAGAGCAGCACGCCGCTGAAGCCGAGCAGCCCGAAGTAGAACGCGATCGGCAAGACGTTCGGAACGAGGGCCACGAGCCCGATCCACGCCGACACGAACACGACCGCGAGAATCGCGTAGATGATCCAGAGGCCGGTCACGAGGCTCGTCGCCTGCCCGCGGATGATCTCGTCGAGCGCCGCGTTGAAGACGACCGACGTGCCGGTCACCTCGCCCCGGAGCGGCTCCGGCAGCGCCGCGAGGCGCGCCTCGATGCGCGAGGTCAGGTCGGCGACCTCGGCCGAGTCGATCGCGCGGGTGCGCAGGTGCACGGCCAGGGTCTGGAACGGCGCGTCGACGAAGCCGTCGAGCTCGTCGCCCGCGCCGGCGAGGAGCAGCTGGCTCACGAGCCGACGCGACTCCGGGATCGCGAGCGCCGCCGGGTCGTCGCCGTGGAAGGCGCGGTTCGCCACCTCGACGACGTCCACCAGCGAGGTCGCGTCGCTCACCTCCGGCTGGGACTCGAGCCAGCGCTGCAGCCCCTTCACCGCGCGGAGCCGCTCGGGCGCCTTGAAGCCCTCGGTCTCGGGCGTCTCGATCACGACGGTCATCGGGTTCACGCCGCCGAAGCGGCCGTTGACCGCCTCGAAGTGGGTGCGCACCGGCGCGTCCGCGCGGAACTTCTCGATCTGCTGGCTGCCGACCCGCATGCGCGTGGCGCCGAAGAGCGAGACGGCGAAGACCGCGAGCGCCGCGGCGAAGATGGCGCGGCGTCGGTCGACCACGAACCGCGCGAGGCGCCCGAACGCCCCGTCGATGGCGCCGGAGAAGCGGCCGCCCGACGCGGGCGGCATGCGCCGCGGCGGCGGGAGCAGCGCCAGCGCAGCGGGGGCGAAGGTCACCGCCGCCACGAGCGTGAACAGCGTGCCCGCGAGCGCGAGCCAACCGAAGTCGCGCACGGCGCCGAGCGGCGAGAGCAGCAGCGTCCCGAAGCCGATGGCGGTGGTGACGGCGCACGTTGCGAGGGGGAGCGCGGCGCCGGCAAGGGACTCGCCGACCCGCTCGCGCGGCGGCGCGCCGGGGTGCTCGCGGAAGCCCTCGTAGTACTCCGAGACGACGTGCACGGCGTACGAGAGCCCGAGCGTCACGAGGAGGGGAGGCACGAGCACCGTCACCGCGTTGAGGGCGTGCCCGCTCGCGACGGCGAGCCCCATCGCCCAGAGCACCCCGAGCGCGATGGTGGCGAGCGGCACGAGCACCCCGCGCAGCGTGCGGAAGGCGAGCGTCAGGATCACGGTCACGATGACGAGCGTGAGCGCGGGAAGCGTGAGGCTCTCGCCGAGGAGGATGCGGGCACTCTCGGCCTGGATGTGCGGGCCCCCCGTCACGTAGACCGAAGCGCCCGGCACGTCGCCGATCGCGTCGCGGGCGGCGGCGAGCGCGGCGTGGTCGGTGCCCCGCCGCAGCAGCTCCTCGTCCGAGAGGCGGCCGAGGCGCGCGACGAACGCCGCCGCGCGGCCGTCGCGCGACACGAGACTGCCGGCGTAGAGGGGGCTCCCGAGCGCGGCCTTCCGCAGCGCGGCGAGGCCGGGCGCGTCGGCCGGGATCTCCGCGAGGAAGGGCTCCACGACGACGTCGTCCTCGACCGAGCGCACGCGGCTCGCCGTCGCCAGTGAGAGGACCTGCTCCACGCCGGGCACCGCCTCGAGCCGCGCGCCGACCCTCGCGACCGCCTCGAGGCCCTCGCGCGTGAAGACGTCGGGCAACTCGACGACGACGACGAGCGCGCGGTCGCTCCCGAAGAGGCGCTGTACGCGGTCGTAGAGCCGCCGCGAGGGCGCGTCCACCGGGAGCAGGCGATCGGCGGACGCGTCGATGCGCAGCCGCAGCCGCCCGCCGGCGGGGTCGACGAGCGCCGCCAGGGACGCCGCGGTGGGCAGCGCGACGAGCAGCAGCACGAGCGGCGCGCGCCGCGGGATGGCCCGCCAGAACGCCTCCCAGCGCTGCCTCGCGCGCGACATGGCGCGCATCATAAGGCAGGCGAAGCCCGGGGCGAGGACGTATCCTCGTGCGCCGATGGAAGTGCCGCTCCTCGTCGACGACTTCCTGCGCCGCGCCGCCGACCTCTACCCGGACAAGACCGCCATCGTGGACGGCCCGCTGCGGCTCGACTACCGCGCCTACCGGGAGCGCGTGAACCAGCTCTCGCGCGCGCTCCTGTCCCAGGGCGTCCGGCCGGGCGACCGCGTCTGCATCCTGAGCCCGAACTCCCACTACTTCCTCGAGAGCTTCTACGCGACCAGCCAGATCGGCGCGGTGCTGGTGCCGCTCAACTACCGGCTCGTGGCCGCGGACCACGAGTACAT
>DATAGA010000190.1:0-10900 GCA_036257215.1 Myxococcota bacterium | reverse complement strand
CGTCGCACCAGTGGATGGCGTCGGGCTGCGTGAGGGCCGCGAACTCCTCCACCCAGGCCAGGAGCTCTCGGTGCTTCGTCGGCGCGTCGGTGAGCGTCGGAATGGCAGACCCCTTCATCCCCGCGGAGCGGTTGAAAAGCGACGCCCCACCTCCTAGGTGGGCGACCCGTCCGACCGGGTGACGAGCCCGCGCGGCCCCCGCAGCAGAAAGGGTAGGGCGTCCCCGCCGGTGGGCCAGCCGAAAATCCCCTGGGTGCCCGAACGGTTCGAATTCGCTCGGGAATCGCGACTGGCAGTCACCGCAGCCCCTCGGGGGCGAGCTCGGCCGGCAGCCTTCGAGCCGGGCCGTCTCGCGCATCGCCGAGCTACGCTCGGTTTGCGCCCGCTCCTCTACCGCGAGCTCGTCCCGTGGTACCGGCTGATCGACCCGCCCGCGGACCACGCCGACGAGGCGGCCTGCTTCACGGAGGCGTTCGAGCGCGCGGTCTCGCCGCGGCCCGAGACGCTGCTCGAGCTCGGTGCCGGCGCCGGCCACAACGCCTTCCACCTGAAGCGGCGCTTCCGCTGCACGCTGACGGACCTCTCGCCGGCGATGCAGGCGCTCTCGCGCGAGCTCAACCCCGAGTGCGAGCACGTCGTCGGCGACATGCGGGACCTCCGCCTCGGCCGCACCTTCGACGCCGTGCTCGTGCACGACGCGGTCGTATACATGACGAGCGAGGCCGACCTCGCCGCCGCGGCGCGCACGGCGTTCGTCCACACGCGGCCGGGCGGCGCCGCGATCTTCGCGCCGGACTGCGTGCGCGAGACGCTGCGCGACGCGGCGACCGAGCTGGAAGGGGACGAGGGGCGCCGCTCGCTGCGGGGCGTCGAGTGGACGTGGGACCCCGACCCGGAGGACGACACCTACCGGGTCGAGTACGCGCTCCTCCTGCGCGACGGCGCGAGCGTCGAGGCCGTGCACGACCGCCACCTGGAGGGCGTCTTCTCGAGGGCGACCTGGCTGCGCATCCTCGCGGAGGCCGGCTACCGCAGCGAGTCGCTCGCGCGGCCGATCGGGGACGGGGCCTTCGACGACGTGTTCCTGTGCCGTCGCCCCGAGCGGGCGCGCTAGCCCGCCGTCCACGGGGTCCGCGCTAGCGTTCGAAGCGGAGGGCGCGTGATGGCGGCGCGCAAGACGCGAGAGTCGCGGCGGCCCGCCGCGAAGCGGGGCGTGACGCTCGCCGCCGTGCGAAAGCTCGCCCTCTCGTTCCCCGGGATCACGGAGGGAACCACCTACGGCGAGCCGGCGTTTCTCCTGGACGGGAAGTTCTTCTCGCGCTTCAACGCGAAGGAGCGCGGCCTCGTGATCTGGGCCGACGAAGCGCTGCGCGACGCGCTGCTCGCGAGCAAGCCCGAGACGTTCTTCACCACCGACCACTATCGGGGCTACCCCTACGTGCTGGCGCGCCTCGAGCGGCTGCCGCGCACGGAGCTCGGCGCGCTCTACGAGAACGCGTTCCGCGCCCGGGCGAAGAAGAGGACGCTCGCGGAGTACGAGCAGCGGACGGCCCGAAGGGCGGGCCGGGCGAGCGCCTAGACCGCGCCCTCGAGCACGACGACGGGGATCTCTCGCTTCGTCCTCTGCTGGTAGGCCTCGTACGGCGGGAAGATCCCGGCCATCTGCTTCCACAGCGCGGCGCGTTCCTCGCCGGTCGCGGTGCGCGCGCGCGCGCGGAACTTCTCCGGCCCCACCTGGACGCGCACGTTCGGGTCGGCGACGAGGTTCACGTACCACGCGGGGTGCGCGGGCGCGCCGCCCTTCGAGGCGACGACGGCGTAGCCCGTGCGCGTCTTGCCGTAGATGAGCGGGAGCACGAGCTCCCGTCCCGACTTCCGCCCCGTGGTGGTGAGGAGCAGCGTCGGGATCGGGCCCGGACCCCCGGCGACCGACGAGTCCCACAGATGCCCCTCGGCCCCGTTCGTCTCGAGGTAGCGGCGGACGTGGTCGCGGATCCAGGACGGCAGCTCGGTCGCCACGGCGGCGCCTCCCGACACGGCCGCGCCGACGAGGCGCGACCCCCTCGAGCGTACCAGCCCGCCTCCACCGGGTCCTGCGTGCCCGCGGGTCCGCCCGCGCGGGGGTCAGGGGATGCGGAGGTTCTCGAACAGCTCGACGACCGAGCCCTGCTGCCAGTTCGCCCCGACGATGTCGAGGTCGCCGTCCGCGCCGACGTCGGCGACGCGCACGTTGTGCGAGCCGTCGGTGGAAAGAACCTGCAGCGTCCAGCTGAGCCCGCCCCCGCCGTTGCGGAAGAAGCCCACGCGCTTCTGCGCGGACTGCGCCATCTCGGCGAACACGACGTCGAGGCTGCCGTCGCCGTCGACGTCCGCGAGCTTGAAGGTGTGCACGTAGTCGACGGGCGACGCGATGGGGTGCTTCACCCAGTCGTTCCCCACGCGCGGGTCGACAGGCGCCTCGTACCACGCCATCTCGCCCTCGCTCTCGCCGAAGGCGAGCACGACGTCGGGCCGGGTGTCGCCGCTGAGGTCGGCGACGGCGACTCCCACGGTGCTCGTCTCCCAGCTCGAGTCGAACGAGTGCTTCTGCCAGGCGTCGCCGTCCGAAGGGTCGTCGGGCGCCTCGAGCCAGTAGCCGTTCTGCACGATGTCGCGGCGGCCGTCGCCGTCGATGTCGGCGAGCGCGAGCCCCTCGTTGTCGATCGCCGCGTCGATCGGCACGGGGGTCCACGCGCCCGGGGTCGCGCCGTGTAGGTAGAGCGTCGTCGGACCGAAGTGGCCGCGGATCACGACGTCGAGCTTCGCGTCGCCGCTCATGTCGGCGACCTCGAGGTCGTGGGCGGTCACGCCGGTGCCGATCGTCTGCGGCTCCCAATCGCCGCCGCCGACGCGGGGGTTTGGGATCCACTCGACGCGCTGGAGGTCGTACTCGGGGACCACGAGGTCGGGATCTCCGTCGCCGTCGACGTCCGCCGCCTGCATGTCGGTCGTGAAGTTGGCGCCTGGAAGGATCTGGCTGCGCTGCCAGTCCGGGGCCTCGTACCACACGAGCTGCGTGTCGGTCCCGATCGCGATGTCGGCGAGCCCGTCGCCGCCGAAGTCCGCCACCGACTTGCAGTCGAGGTAGCCGGGCAGGTCGTCGTCCACGACCACGCGCGCGAACGGCACCGGATCGGGCCCGGGCGTGAGCCATTCGTCGGCCTCGTCGACGAAGGCCTCCGCCAGCGACCACGCGGCCCCCGCGTCGCCGGTGGTCCCACACGTCTTCCGCTCCGCGCGCGCGAAGGCCGCTGTGAGGTTGTCTTCGCACGCGGCGACCTTGCCGGGCTCGATCGCCGCATCCTTGGCGGCGGCCTTCTTGCGAATACGCAGCAGGCAGGACGCCGCCTTGCCCGTCGCGCGCAGCTTCGACCCCTGGCACGCGTTCGGCAGGCCCACGGAGAGCGCCGCGTCGACGTCGTCCCCGAAGCCCTCGACCCGGGCGCCGAGCGCCGCCGCGTCGCCGCTCGTGAGGCAGGGCGGCCTGGCCTCTGCCTTCGCGAACGCGCCGGCGAGCGCGTCGTCGCAGCGCGCGAGCTTCGCGGCGTCGGGCGGCGCGCCCTTGCGCGCCTCCTTCGCCTCGAGCGCGAGCCGGCACGAGGCCGCCTTCGAGACGGCCGCGAGCTTGGCGCCGGCGCAGCGATTGGCCGCCGACGCGTCGCCGGGTGCAAAGGCCCCCGCGAGGATCGAAGCGGTCAGTGCTGCCCATGCGCGCGCCATGCTCGTCTCCGCCGGGCTCGCCGCCCTCGAGACGTTTCGGCAGGCCGCGGCCCGCTCTCGATGACGGCGCGACCCTCTCCGGGCTCCGACGCGGCGTGCGACGTCGACGCCGCCGCACGAGCGCTCAGGGCGCGAGCGCGAAGCCCTCGTAGCCCTTGCCGGTCACCTCGTCGCAGCGCTGCGCGTAGGTGGGTACGCCGAGGTACGGCATGAAGACGCGCGGCTTCCCGGGGACGTTGGCGCCCAGGTACCACGAGTTGCACGAGGGGAAGATCGTGAGGCCGGCGACGTCGTTCACGTGACCGACCCAGGCGTCCTCGGCGACCGCGCTCGCCTCGATCCGCCGCAGGCCGTGGTGCCCGAGGTACGCCAGGCACTCGCCGATCCAGCGCACGTGCTGCTCGATCGAGGGCACCATGTTCGAGAGCACCGACGGGCTTCCCGGACCCGTGATCGTGAAGAGGTTCGGGAACCCCGCGGTCGCGAGCCCGAGGTACGTGCGCGGGCCCTCCGCCCACTTGCGCGCGAGCGGGAGGCCGTCGCGCCCGCGGACGTCGATCCGCAGCATCGCTCCCGTCATCGCGTCGAAGCCGGTCGCGAGGATGAGGGCGTCGAGCTCGTAGGCGCGCTCGCTCGTGCGCAGGCCGCGGCGCGTCACGGCCTCGATCGGCGCGCGCGCGACGTCGACGAGCGTCACGTTCGGGCGGTTGAACGCGTCGTAGTAGCCGCTGTCGACGCACAGGCGCTTGCAGCCGATCGCCTGGCGCGGCGAGAGCGCGTCCGCGAGGCCCGGATCGCGCACGATCTCGCGGATCTTCCCGCGCACGAAGTCGGCGGCGGTCTCGTTGGCCTCTCGGCTCAGGAGCAGGTCGGCGTAGGCGCTGAGGAACGGCAGGCCGCCGCGCGCCCAGCGGTCCTCGTACTCCGCGCGCCGCTCTGCGGCGTCCACGGAGAGCGCGAGCTTCTCGCTCGGGCGCGTGTCGAAGCCCGTCAGCATCTGCGCAGCGCGCTGCCGCAGCCCGGTGTAGTCCGCCTTCACGCGCCGCTGGAGCTCCGGGTCGAGCGGATGGTTGTGGGCGGGGACGGAGTAGGTGGCGGTGCGCTGGAACACGAACACGTGCTCCGCTTCCGCCGCCACGAGGGGCAGCGCCTGGAGCGCCGACGAGCCCGTGCCGACGAGGCCGACCCGCTGGCCGGCGAACCCGACGCCGCCCTGCGGCCAGCGGCCCGTGTGGAGCACCGGGCCCGCGAACGCGTCGAGGCCCGGGAAGCGCGGCTCGTTGGGCGAGGAGAGGCAGCCCGTCGCCAGGATGCAGAAGCGGGCGCTGGCCCGGACCCCGCTCGCCGTCTCGACGGTCCAGCGCCCGCGCGCATCGTCCCACGTCGCCGAGCGCACGCGCGCGTCGAGCTCGATGTCGCGGCGCAGGTCGAAGCGGTCGGCGACGTGCTCGAGGTAGGAGAGGATCTCGGGCTGCGTGGCGTAGCGCTCCGTCCACTCCCACTCCTGCTGGAGCTCGTCCGAGAACTGGTAGGAGTACTCGAGGCTCTCGATGTCGCAGCGCGCGCCGGGGTACCGGTTCCAGAACCAGGTGCCGCCGATCCCGCTTCCGCTCTCGAAGACGCGGGCCGCGAGGCCGAGCTCGCGCAGCCGCTGGAGCATGGCGAGACCGGCGAAGCCGGCGCCCACGACGATCGCGTCGAGCTCGTCCATCCCGGTCCCCACTCAGCCCTCGGCTCGCTCCACGGGGTAGCCGGCCTCGCGCCAGGCGCGGAAGCCGCCGTCGAGGGCGACTGCGTGCGCGAAGCCCATCGAGCGCAGCGTGGCCGCTGCGATGGTCGAGATCTTGCCGAACTCGCAGTAGACCGCGACGCGCACGCTCGGGTCGGGGAAGACCGCGTCGACGCGCAGCTCGAGCTGTCCGCGCGGCAGGTGGACCGCCCCGGGGACGTGTCCCGCCGCGTAGGCGTCGGCCTCGCGGACGTCGAGGATCGCCATGTCACAGGGACCGACCTCGACGCGCCGGCGCAGCTCGTCCATCGACACGAACGCGATGCGCTCCGCCGCCTCCGCGATGATGCGCGCGACGGTCTTCCCGCCCGTCGAGTTCGTGCGGAGCGCCTCGGTCAGGTGCTCGGGCATGTCGATCGCGAGGCCGCGCATCATCTCGACGAACGGTCCGCGCTCGCGCCGAGCCAGCCGGGGGTTGGTCGCGATCTGCTCGGCGACGCTCGTCGGCGCGAGGCCCTTGTAGTTGTGGCCCGGGTGCACGCTGAGCCCGCCGTCGAGGCGCAGGAGCTTCCCGAACAGGCTGTCGTGCAGCGCGTCGGGATCGCCCGTCGGGAGGTCGGTGCGCCCGCAGCCGCCGAGCAGCAGCGTGTCGCCGGTGAAGACGACGTCGCGCGTCGCGAGGCACAGCGAGTCGCGCGTGTGGCCCGGCGTGTGCAGCACCTGGAAGCGCAGGTCTCCCACGATCAGCGTCTCGCCGTCGTCCACGCGCAGGTCCACGAAGGGCGCCGGGCTCTCGCGGTGCATCACGGAGGGGATGCCGAGGTGCTGGGCCAGCCGGTGCGCGGCGGAGAAGTGATCGGCGTGGGTGTGCGTGTCGAGCGCGTAGTGGAGCCGCAGGCCGCGCGCGGCCGCCAGCCCGAGCAGGCGGTCCACGAGCGGCTGCTGCGGATCGATCGCGATCGCCTGCGAGGTGGCCTCGCAGCCGAGGAGGTACGAGACACAGCCCCCGTGACGCAGGGTCTCGAGGATCACCGCGCGAGCGTACCATGCGGACGCGCGGCGAGGGGCGCGCGCGGGACGCGGGCGTCGGCGCTAGGCTGGCCGTACGAAGGGGGCGCGCAATCGGGCGCGCGACCGGCCGGGCGCTGGATTCCAGGCCCGAAATGGAGGATCCGATGAAGCGAATGGCGACCGGAATCGCGCTCGGCCTCGCGCTCTCCCTCGGGGCCGGCGCAATGGGCTGCGAGCGCGAAGGCCCGATGGAGCGGGCGGGCGAGAAGGTGGACGAGGCCGTCGACGACGCGCTGAACCCGAACGAGGGCGGGGCCGAGGAGGCCGGCGAGAAGGTCGACGAGGCGGTCGACGACGCCAAGAAGAAGCTCGACTAGCCGTCGATCGCCGGCGTGGGACCCGCGCGCGCGGGCGTCCCGCCGCGCGCGCGGATCTCACGAAACGGCCGACCGGGCCGTCTCAGGGGGAGATGACCGCGCGAGCGACAGGACGACCGCCGCGCCTCCCGCCGTTCGAGCAGGTGGTCGAGCGACACGGCCCGGCCCTGCTGCGCTTCTGCGCGGCGCAGGTCGGTCCCGAGCGCGCCGAGGACTGCTTCCAGGACGCGATGCTCGCGGCGCTGCGCGCGTACGGCGAGCTGCGGGACCCGGGCTCGGTGCGCGCGTGGCTGTTCGCGATCGCGGCGCGCAAGGCGATCGACGCCCACCGCGAGCGCGCGCGCGGGGCCGAGCCCACCGAGGACGTGGAGCAGGTCGCGATCGCGGCGCCGGAAGCTCCCAGCGACGGCGCGCTGTGGGCGCACGTGCGGGGCCTCCCGGACAAGCAGCGCCGCGCGCTCTCGCTGCGCTACCTCGGCGACCTCACGCACCGCGAGATCGGCGACGCGATGGGAACGAGCGAGGCGGCCGCCCGGCGCAACGTCTTCGAGGCGCTCGCTCGGCTTCGGCGCGAGGTCGGGGTCGGCTGACGTCCGCGCGCCGTCTCACGACACGGCCGGCACCGCCGTCTCCTCGGCGACCGCATCTCAGCCTGGAGGACCGGACATGCGAAGCGAAGACCGAAGCGCGCTGGACGCTCTCGAGCGACGGCTCTCCGAGGAGTCGGGCCCGGACGCGGCGGCGTTCGCCCGCGCGCGCCGCGCGCTCGCCGAGCGCGCCGCGGCGGCGGGCCTCGTCGACGTCGCGTTCGAGCGCCACGAGACGCCGCTCGGGGCGCTCGTGCTCGGGGCCACCGCAGAGGGCCTCGTCCGCGTCGGGCTCCCCAACGAGCCGGAGGAAGCCGTCCTCGAGGAGCTCGCCGCGCGCGTCTCCCCGCGCGTGCTCCGTGCGCCGCGTCCCTCGCTCGCGCGCGTGCGGCGCGAGCTCGACGAGTACTTCGGCGGCCGGCGCCGGCGCTTCGAGGTCCCGCTCGACTGGCGTCTCACCGAGGGGTTCCGGCGCGAGGTGCTGTTCGCCACGGCGCGCATCCCGTTCGGCCGGACCGCGAGCTACGCCGAGGTGGCCGCGAGCGCGGGGCGTCCGCGCGCCTTCCGCGCAGCGGGGAGCGCGCTCGCCGCGAACCCGCTCCCGATCGTCGTGCCCTGCCACCGGGTGCTGCCCGGCGACGGTGGCGTCGGCCGCTACCGCGGCGGCGCCGAGGCGAAGGCGCGGCTCCTCGCGCTGGAGCGCGCGTGACGCGAGAGACGAGCAGCGCAGCGCGGCGGGGCGAGCCGGCGGGCGCAGCGGCCCGCGCACTCGAGGCGCGCGTCGCAGCGGTCGACTGGGCGCGCGTCGAGGCCGAGCTCGACGCGCTCGGCTGCGCGCGGCTGGAGGCGCTGCTCGCGCCGGACGAGTGCGCGGCGCTCGCCGCGCTCTGGGACGAGGACCGCTTCCGCAGCCGCGTCGTGATGGCGCGCCACGGCTTCGGCCGCGGCGAGTACCGCTACTTCGACCACCCGCTGCCAGGCGCCGTCGCGACGCTGCGCACCTCGCTCTACCCGCGTCTCGCGCCGGTCGCGAGCCGCTGGAGCGAGGCGCTCGGGAGCGACGTGCGCTTCCCGCCCACGCACGCCGCCTTTCTCGCGCGCTGCCACGCGGCAGGCCAGCGACGCCCGACGCCGCTCCTCCTTCGCTACGAGGCCGACGACTACAACTGCCTCCACCAGGACCTCTACGGCCCGCTCGTCTTCCCGCTCCAGGCGACGATCCTCCTCTCGGCGCCGGGGCGCGACTTCACGGGGGGAGAGTTCGTCCTCACCGAGCAGCGACCGCGCCGCCAGTCGCGCGCGGAGGTCGTCCCGCTCGCGCACGGCGACGCCGTCGTGTTCGCCGTCCACCACCGCCCGGTGCAGGGGGCGCGCGGCGCCTACCGCGTCACGCTGCGCCACGGCGTGAGCCGGCTCCGGTCGGGCCTACGCTACGCGCTCGGCATCATCTTCCACGACGCGGCGTGAGCGCGCACCCGGAGGGTCCCATGGCCCACGCGCGCCGCTTCCCGGCTCGGCTTCGCGTCGGCGCCGGGTTGGTCGCGGTCGGGCTCCTCAACCTGATCGCCGGCCTGATCCTCTTACGCGCGAGTGGCGCGCGCGCCGGCGCGCGAAGCTGCAAGCCGACTGATCGAGCGCTGCTTGCGACCCCACGGGTCGCCGCTCCATGCTTGAGCCGTGCAGCGACTCCTGCTCGTTCTGCTCGGACTGGGTGCATCGGTCGCGATCACGCGACATGCCCTGTCGACGGACCTCCTCGACCAGTACCTCCCGTTGAAGGCGGCCCCCGAGCATCACAAGACGCTCCTCGAGAACGGGTTCGTGCTCGTTCTGGACGTCTCGATCCCCCCCGGAGCCACCGTCCCCGCACACCTTCACCCCTGGCCGGCCGTCTTCATCACCCTCGAGCCAGCGCACCTGATCTTCCGGAATCTCTCCGGGGACGTGGTCCGTGAGGTTCACCCTCCCGCAGAACCCTTCGGGGGGCCCAAGGTGGAGTGGCGCGAGCCAGACACCGAGCCCGCAAGTGTCACCAACGTGGGTACGAACCAACAGCGCGCGCTACGGGTCGAGCTCAAGTTCCTCGCCCGGTGAGCGCGGCCCCTCAGCCGACCGGCGCGCCGCCGCGCAGAACGGGCAGCCAGTCGTTGATCGTGTAGCCCTTGAGCGCTTGCGTGCGGTCGACGGTGCCCGCCTCGCCGTAGTGGTAGACCATGGCCGCGCGCATGCCGCGCGAGCGGTTGTCGGTCGACTTGTGCATCAGGTGGCTGTGGAAGACGAGCAGGTCGCCTGGCTCGAGCAGGACCGGGATCTCGCCGCTCGTGTCGTGGTCCGTGATCTCGACGTAGCCGAACTGCGCGTGCGCGCGCCGGTCGGGCTCGACCGCGTGGATCGGCTCGCGCTGCGAGCCGGGCAGCACCCAGAGCGGGCCGTTCTCGAGCGTCGCCTCGGTGACGGCGAGCCAGACGCCGACCTGCGGGCCGCGGTCGAACGGGAAGTAGTAGGCGTCCTGGTGCCACGGCTGTCCGAGCGCGCCCGGGTTCTTGAAGATGAACTGCGACAGGAAGCAGTCGAGCTCGGGTCCGAGCAGGCCGGCGACGAGCGGGAGCAGGCGCGGCTCGGTCGCGAACGCGCGGAACACGGGCTCCTCGCGGTGGATGCGGAACAGCTTCGACGTCCGCTCGGCGGCGCTGCCGGGGGCGTCCTTCAGCGCGGGCTCGGGCATGCGCAGCGCGCGCGCCACGTCGCCGCCCGTCTCGGCGGCGGCGCACAGCTCCGAGACGCGCTCGAGCATCGCCTTGCACACGTCCGGGTCGGCGAAGCGCGGCACGACGAAGAAGCCGTCGCGCTCGAACGCGGAGCGCAGCGCCGGATCCAGCATGGCAACCGCGTGGCACCGCTCAGCCGGCCTCGACCGCGAGACCCGCGAGGCTCCCCGCCGCGCGCCAGTCGCGCAGGAGCTGGAAGAAGACGACGGGGCCGCCGCCGAAGAAGCCGTCCTGGCCGCTGCGCTCGCCGGGCTTGCCTTCGTTGTTGTAGTAGCCCGGCGTGCAGGACTCGAGGAACTCGCGCCCGAGACCCGAGAGCCGGATGACCGTGTCGACCCACTGCGCCTCGGCCTCCGCGGTCACCTCGACGGTTCGCGCCCCCAGCCCGCGCGCCGCGCCCACCACATAGGCGATGTGGCGGCTCTGCTCGTTCAGGAGGTGCGGGTAGTTCACGGTGAAGCCCGCCTGCTGGTTGCCCATGATGAAGCAGTTCGGGAAGCCGTGGACGTGCATGCCGTGCAGGGTGCGGACGCCGCGCGACCAGTGCTCGCTCAGCGTGACGCCGCCGCGCCCGTGGAGCTCGCAGCCCGAGCGCCGCGTGTAGGCCGTCCCGACCTCGAAGCCGGTCGCGTAGACGATGCAGTCGACCTCGTACTCGACCCCGTTCGC
>DATAGA010000163.1:0-4103 GCA_036257215.1 Myxococcota bacterium | reverse complement strand
ACGGCTGGCAGAACAAGGAGCGCACGGGCTGCGGGCTCGGCTTCGAGCTGGTGCTGCTCGCGCCGCTTTTGGCGTCGCTGCGTCGGCGACGCCCGGCTGATCGCGGCGGCCGCGGACGCGGCGGGGCTGCGTAGCGCCGCGCGCTCGCCGCCTGCGACCTGGCGGCATAGGCTCTCGCGGCCATGGGGACGCTCGCCGGAAGAGTCGCGCTCGTGACCGGGGCGAGCCGCGGGATCGGCGCCGCGATCGCCCGGCGGCTCGCCGCCGAAGGCGCCGCAGTCGCCGCGGTGGCGCGCACGGCCGACGCGCATCCGCACCTCGCCGGCTCGCTGCGCGACACCGTGGCCCTGATCGAGTCGGCCGGCGGCCGCGCCGTCGCGATCGCGGCCGACCTGGCGGAGCCGGCCGCCCGCGCACACCTCGTCGCCGAGGCCCGCGCGGCGCTCGGCCCGGTCGACGTCCTCGTGAACAACGCGGCCGCGGCCTTCTACCTCCCGTTCGAGCGGGTGAGCGAGAAGCGCTTCCGCGTGGCGTTCGAGGTGAACGTGCGCGCGCCCTTCGAGCTGGCGCAGGCCGTGCTCCCGGACATGAAGGCGCGAGGCCGGGGCTGGATCGTGAACGTGTCGTCGGCGACGGCCGCGCACCCGGAAGGCCCGCCCTACGACACGTTCTACCGGCTGGGCGGGGCGACGCTCTACGGCGCCAGCAAGGCGGCGCTCGACCGCGTCACCACGGGGCTCGCGGGCGAGCTCTTCGACGCGCACGTCTCGGTGAACTCGATCTCGCCGGTCGCCGCGGTGCGGACCCCGGGCGTCGAGGCGCTCGGCATGGTGCCCGAGGAGTACCTCGAGAGCGCCGAGCCCGTCGAGGACATCGTCGAGTGCGTGGTCGCGCTGTGCGAGGAGCGCGAGCCGCCGATCACGGGGCGCGTCCTCACGACGGGCCCGTTCCTGCGCGAGCTCGGCCGTCCGGTGCGCGGCCTCGACGGCCGCCCACGCCGGTGACGTCCGGTCGCCGCTAGGCTGTAGAGGCGTTCGAGGCGGCTCTTGACCCACGACCTCGTGATCCACGGCGCGACGCTGTACGACGGCACCGGCGCGCCGCCGGCGCGCGCGGACCTCGCCGTGCGCGGCGACCGCATCGCGGCGATCGCGCCCGGGCTCGCGGGCGGCGCCGTGCGGGTGGACGGGAGCGGGCTCGCGCTCGCGCCGGGCTTCGTCGACGTCCACACCCACGACGACTTCGCCGCCGTGGTCTACCCCGACATGGGCTTCAAGGTGCAGGGTGGCGTGACGAGCGTCGTCGTCGGCAACTGCGGGATGGGCGCGGCCCCCTGGCCGCAGGCGCGCGCCTACGCCACGGCGTTCCACCCCGGGCACTCGCTGCCCGCGTGGGAGGGCTACGCGGGCTACCTCGCCCACCTCGACGACTCCCCGCCGAGCTGCAACGTCGCGGCGCTCGTCGGCCTCGGCGCCGTGCGTGCGGCGGTCCTCGGCGGCGACGCGCGGGCGCCGAGCGCGGCCGAGCTCGACGCCATGCGCGCGATCGTCCGCGAGGGGATCGAGGCGGGCTGCGCCGGCGTCTCGAGCGGCCTCGTCTACGAGCCGGGCAAGCACGCGCGGCTGGACGAGCTCGCGGCGCTCGCTGCCGAAGCGCGCGCGAACGGCGGGCTCTACGCGACGCACATGCGCGACGAGGGCGCGGGCCTGCTCGACGCCGTGCGCGAGGCGATCGCGATCGGACAGCAGGCCGGTGTCGCGGTGCAGATCTCCCACCACAAGGCGGCGGGGCGTGCGAGCTGGGGCCTCGTGCGCGAGTCGCTCGCGCTGCTCGACGCCGCGCGTGCCCGCGGCGTCGACGTCCTGGCCGACCAGTACCCCTACACGGCCGGCAGCACGCTCCTCGCGGCGGTGATGTCCTACTTCGCCGGCCCGGATGCGACCGGGGTCGGGCTCGGCGACCCGGAGGACATCGTGCTCTCCGCCGCGCCCAAGCACCCCGAGTGGGAGGGCCGCTCGATCGCGTCGCTCGCGGCGGAGTGGGGCGTCGAGCCGCTCGCCGCCGCGCAGCGCGTGCTCGACGCGGAAGGCGTTGCCGCCGCCGTGATCATGCACTCGATGTGCGAGGACGACGTCCGCACCGTGCTGCGCCATCCGACGACGATGATCGGCTCCGACGGCCTCCCGATGCTCCACGGGAAGCCGCACCCGCGCCTCTACGGGACCTTCGCGCGCGTCCTCGGCACCTACGTGCGCGAGCAGGGCGTGCTGCCGCTCGCGGAGGGCGTGCACCGCATGACCGGCCTCTCCGCGGCGCGCTTCGGCCTCGGGGACCGCGGTGTCCTGCGCGAGGGCGCCTTCGCCGACCTCGTGCTCTTCGACCCGGGCGCGATCGCCGACGTCGCCACGTACGCCGACCCGCACCGCCCGCCCGCGGGCATCGCGCGCGTCTACGTGAACGGGACGGACGTGGTGCGCGACGGCAGCCACACCGGCGCGCGGCCGGGCCGGGCGCTGCGCAGGCACTGAGGCTCGGCTCTGACATACTCGCCGACCATGCAGGAGCGGGTCGCGGGGGCGGCGGAGCGGCAGGGGACGTTCGCGGCCCTCGGCGTGCGCGACTTCCGCGTGCTCTGGGCGGGCACGTGGGCGTCGTACATCCCGTTCTTCATGTCCAACATCGTGCAGAACGTGGTGGCGTTCGAGCTGTCGCGGCAGAACCGCGCGGTCGGCACGGTCGTCTTCGCGCAGGGCCTCGCGATGCTGGCGCTCGCGCCCGTGGGCGGCGCCGGGGCGGATCGATGGCCGAAGCGGCGCGTCCTCGCCCTCGCGCAGACGACGGCCGCCGCGAGCTTCGGAACCCTCGCGCTCCTGCGCGCGTTCGACCTGCTCTCGCTCGGCGCGCTCGCGGCCGCATCGCTCGTCCTCGGCGTCACCGTCTCGTTCCTCGGACCGGCGCGCCAGGCGTACGCGGCGGAGATCGTGCCGCCCGCGCTCCGAGGCAACGCGGTGACCCTGAACCAGGTGCCACTCACCGGGTCGCAGGTGCTCGGCCCCGCGATCGCGGGGCTCCTGCTCGCGTCCCCCTTCGGCGCGACGGGCGCGTACACGCTGATGGCCGCGCTCTACGCGGCGTCGGGGCTCTCGCTCGCGTTCCTCCCGGCCTCGCAGCCCCGCCCCGGCGCCAGCGACGGCCACGTGCTCGCCGACCTGCGCGACGGGCTGCGCTACGTGCGCTCGCACCGGCGCTTGCGCCTCCTCGTCCTCTTCTTCGTGAGCGTCATCATGTCGGGCTTCTCGTTCGTCACGGTGATGCCGGGCCTCGTCGAGCACCAGCTCGGGCAGCCGGCCTCCGCGGTGAGCGCGCTCGCGTTTACGAGCGCCATCGGCGGGCTGGCGTCGACGTTCGGCGCGGCGCGCGTCGCGGACTCGCCGCGCGCGGTCTCGATCTTCCTCTTCATGCCGTTCGTCTTCGCGCTCGGGCTCGGCGCGCTCGCCGCGGCGCCGTCCTTCCCGTTCGCCATCGCCGCGATGCTCGTCGTCGGCCTCGGCTTCGGCGGGCTCCAGTCGCTCAACGCCGCGGTGATCGTGCGCGCAACCGAGCCCGCGTACTTCGGGCGCGTGTTCTCGCTCACGATGCTCGCGTTCGCCGGCGTCTCGCTGATGGGTCTCCCGGTCGGCGCGCTCGCCGACGCGATCGGCGAGCGCACGACGCTCGGCCTCCTCGCCGCGGTCGTGGTCGCGATCGCCGTCTCGGTCGGGACCCGGCTGCCGAGTGCTCCGGGGAGCTGACCGGCCCGGCGCGCCGCCAACACCCCGCGGGTGCCCGTCTGGCCTCCTCGGTGACACGGCCGGGGCTTTTCGACCACTCCCTGACAGGGACATGGATGCGGCAGGCCGCGACGCGCGGGCTCGCGCGCGCCTCCGGCCCGTCCAGCTTTGGAAGAGGAAAGCTCATGCGCGTTTGGATCCTCGCTTCCACCGTTCTTCTCCTCGCCGCGGGCGCGTCGGCCACGCCGGGGCAGCCGGGGCCCAATGGCCCGCCGGGCCTCGAGCTCGCGCCCGGGCCGCCGGACCAGGTCCCGCCGTTCGACTTGCCGGTCG
>DATAGA010000119.1:0-4630 GCA_036257215.1 Myxococcota bacterium | reverse complement strand
CGAGTTTCACGTTTCGATCTTCGAACACATCAAACACATCAAGACTGAGAATTGGAGTCCGACATGAGCAAGCAGAACGGGATCAAGTTCGTGAAAGCGATTCACTTCGTGCTGTCCGCGGTGCTGTTCCTGGCGCCGATGGCGAGCCAGGCGGCGACGTTCATCGGCAGCTTCAAGGGCCGGGCCGCCTGCCCCGGAGCAGGGTCCGACTTCCTCAACGAACAGTTCACGCTGACGATGGAGCCCGGGACCGGCATCGGCGTCCTCACGGTCGTCGGCATGCCGCAGCTGGACGTCGCCACGGACTGGGTCGTCGACGGCAACTGGTCGTACTTCGCGGCCAGCTTCGTGCAGGACGGGGCGATCGTGTTCAACGGCTGGATCAAGAGCGGCAAGTGGATGAAGGGCAACGTCGCCATCCACGACTACCTCACGGGGTGCGTCGTCGTGGCCAGGCTGAAGGCGTGGCTCCAGTGAGGGCGGCGGCGCCGCTCGTCTTCGACGGCTGGATCCGGAGCGGCACGTGGATGAGGGGCTACGTCTCGATCCACGACTACTTCACGAGGTGCCTCGGCGCCCGGTTGCGGGGCTGGCTCCAGTGAGCCGCGCGGTCGGCCAGTGAGGACGGCCAAGGAGAGGGCCGGTCCGTCGAGCAGGCGGACCGGCCCTCAGTCGTTGCCCGGCGTGGCCGCGCGGGAAGCGGCGCGCGACGCGCGTCGATCCGCGCCCGCATAGAGCGCCGCCACGTCGCGCGCCGTACGGGCGAGCCGGGCGCGCAGCGCCGCCGGCGCCAGCACCTCGACCTCGACGCCGAGCCGAAGCAGGTGCGAGGCCGCGTACTCGAGGCGCTCGAAGTCGAGCTCGAGGCGCAGCCATCCGGGTCGGCCGGGATCCGGCGCACCCGCCCCGGCGTCGCGCGCCGCCCAGGCGGCGACGCGCTCGAGCGCCGCTCGGCCGGCCGGCGTCGCGCGCACGCTCACCGGGTAGCGCGGCAGACTCGCTTCGAAGGTCGCCGCCGCGGCCCCCCAGCGCGCGGCGAGGTCGAAGTCCGGGGCGCGCTCGAAGCCCTCGTCGAGCGAGCGCGCGCTGCGCACGCGCGAGACGCGGTAGATGCGCTCGTCGCGACCCACGCGCGCGACGAGGTACCAGGCGCCGCCCTTGAGCACGAGCCCGAGCGGGTCCACGGTGCGGCGCACGACCGATCCGTCTCCGCGCTCGTAGGCGAGCCGCACCCGGCGATCGTTCCAGACCGCGCTCGCCACGGCCTCGAGCGCAGGGTGCGCGGGCGCGCTGCGGAACCAGTCGGGCGCGTCGAGGTGGAAGCGCTGGCGCGCGAGGAGCGCCGTCGCGCGCAGGCGGTCGGGGAGCGCCGCGAGGACCTTGAGCTGCGCCGCCGCCGCGACGGGTCCGAGCCCGAGGTCCGCCGCGGCGCCGGGCACGCCGGCCAGGAGCAGCGCGTCGGCCTCCTGGCGCGAGAGCCCGGTGAGCGTGGTGCGATAGCCGTCGACCAGCCGGCAGCCGCCGCCGCGCCCGCGCTCGGCGTACACGGGCACGCCGGCTTCCGAGAGCGCGTCGAGGTCGCGGTAGACGGTCCGCTCCGACACCTCGAGCCGCGCCGCGAGCTCGGCCGCGGTCTGGCGGCCGTGGGCCTGGAGCAGGAGCACGAGCGAGACGAGCCGGGCGGCGCGCATCGCGCGGAGTGTACTCGGAAACATGCCAGGATCTGACAGGTTTCGGGCGTAGCCTCGTCGCATGGACACGTCGCTCTCCCACGTCGACCACGTCGCGCTCCCCGCCTACGACCTCGACGCCACCCATCGCTTCTACGCGGGCGTCCTGGGCCTCGACTTTCGAGGCGAGCAGGAGGGCCGGAGCGAGCTCTGGGGCGGCCGGGGCTTCCGGCTCCGCAGCTACGCCGCCGCGGGCGGAGCGCTCTTCGACTTCTTCCAGGTCGAAGGGCTGGCGCGCCCGGACGACGCGCTGCCCGTCGGCCTGCGCCACGTCGCGCTCGCCGTGGGGTCGCGCGCCGCGGTGGAGGCGTGGCGGGCGACGCTCCGCGCGGCGGGCGTCTGGACGTCGGAGCTCGTGGACCACGATGGGACCCACGACTCCGTCTACTGCTTCGACCCGAACGGCCACCAGCTCGAGATCACGTGGCGCCGGCCGCACGCCGCCGAGCCGCCGCGATGAAGCGCTGGTGCGAGCTCGAGGCGGAGCGTCCCGGGCTCGCCGCCGCCGGGCATGCGCTGCTCTACTACTACAAGATCGGCCTCGGGTATCTCGCCACCGTGCGCGCCGACGGCGCGCCGCGCGTGCACCCGGTGTGCCCGACCGTCGCGCACGGCGGGCTCTACGTCTTCGTCGGGAACCACTCGCCCAAGCGCGGCGACCTCCTCCGCGACGGCCGCTACGCGTTGCACGCGTTCTCGACCCCGGAAACGGACGACGAGTTCACCGTGGCGGGGCGCGCCGAGCGCGTCGACGACGCCGCAGTGCGCGCCGTCGTGTACGAGGCGTACACCGCGACCGGCGCGCACACGAGCGACGACACGCTGTTCGAGCTGCTGCTCGACCGCGCGCTCCACGCGAAGTACGGCCCGCGCCCGAGCTGGCCGCCGGTCTACTCGACGTGGCGGGCCGCGCCCCGACCACTCTAGGCTCCTCGGTGCAGGCGCCGCGCGCGCCCCGCCGAGGGAGCGATGGACAGCAGCGACGAGGCGGCGGACGCGGCGATCGAGGCGGTGCGTGGCTGGATCGCGTCCGCCGAGCGCGTCATCGCGCTCACCGGCGCCGGGATCTCCACCGACTCCGGCATCCCCGACTTCCGCGGACCGCAGGGCCTGTGGACGCGCAACCCCGCTGCCGAGAAGATGGCGACGCTCCAGCACTACGTGGCCGACCGGTCGGTGCGCGTGCGCGCCTGGCGCAGCCGCATCGACACGTTCGCGACGGGGCCCGAGCCGAACGCGGGTCATCGCGCGCTCGTCGCGCTCGAGCGCGCGGGCCGGCTCGAGACGCTCATCACCCAGAACGTCGACGGTCTGCACCAGCGCGCGGGAAGCTCCCCGGAGCGCGTGATCGAGATCCACGGGACGATCCACGAGGTGGTGTGCCTCTCGTGCGACGAGCGAGCGCCGATGGAGCGCGCGCTCGCGCGCGTGCGCGCGGGCGAGGAGGACCCGCCCTGCCGCAGCTGCGGCGGGATCCTGAAATCCGCGACGATCTCGTTCGGGCAGGGGCTCGTGGCCGAGGACCTGCGCCGCGCGCAGGAGGCCGCCGCCGCGTGCGACCTCCTCCTCGCCGTCGGCACGACCCTGGCCGTGTATCCGGTCGCCGGCGTCGTGCCGATCGCGAAGTCGGTCGGCGCGCGGGTCGTGATCCTGAACGCCGAGCCGACGGAGATGGACGAGCTGGCCGACGCGTTGCTGCGGGGATCGATCAGCCAGATCCTGCCGCGCCTCGTGCCCGTGGGCGGCGCGTCGCACTGAGGCTCAAGCAGCTCGCGCGTCGAGCAGCGCGCGCGCCTGCGCCGCGATCTCGCTCGCGCGATACGGCTTCGCCAGGAAAGCCACCCCGGGGAGCTCAACCAGGCGGGCCGCCGCCTCGTGCACGTCGTAGCCGCTCGAGAGCAGGATCGGCAGGTCGGCGCGCAGTGAGCGCAGCGCGTAGAGAGTCTCCTCGCCGCTCATGCCGGGCATCGTCATGTCGACGACCGCGAGCGCGATCTCGGGCGTCTCGCGCAGCGCCTCCACCGCGGCGCGGCCCCCGGCGACGTCCACCACCGAGTGTCCCGCCTCGCGCAGCGCGCTCGCAGCAGTGGCGCGCACGCCTTCGTCGTCGTCCACGACGAGCAGCAGCTCGCCGCCGCGGCGCGGCGGGCTCGGTGCTGCGGGCGCGGCGGGCTGCTCGGGTCGCGCGGCCGTCGCGGGCAGGTAGAGCGTGAACGTCGTGCCCCGCCCGGGCGCGCTCGCGACGGAGAACCCGCCGCCGTGGCTGCGCGCGATGCCGAGCGCCGCCGCGAGCCCGAGCCCGCGGCCGGCGCCCTTCGTGCTGAAGAACGGATCGAACACGTGGGCCAGCGTCTCGGGGTCCATCCCGGTGCCGTCGTCGGACACCCGCACGAACGCATACGGGCCGGCGGGCCGCAGCGCCGCAGGCTCGAGCTCGGCGGCCTCGGGCCCGGAGAGCTCGCGCGCCCCCACCTGTACGCGCACCGCGCCGCCCGTCTCCTTCGTCGCGTCGGACGCGTTGACCAGCAGGTTCAGCACCACCTGCTGGAGCTGCGCCCGGTCCGCGAGCGCGAAGGTGCGCTGCGGGGGCCGCTCGACCCGGAGCGCCACGCTGGTGGGGAGCCCACGGCGCGCGAGCTCGACGATCCCACCGATGTCCTCGCCGAGGTCGAGCGGCACGGGGCGCCGGTCGCGGCGTCCGGCGTAGGCGAGCAGCTCGGCCGAGAGCAGCTGCGCGCGGTCGCCCGCCGCGAGGATCGCCTCGAGCGACTCTCGCAGCTCGGGGCCGCCGGCGCGTCCGAGCAGCAGGCTCGCGTGCCCGACCACGATGGCGAGCAGGTTGTTGAAGTCGTGGGCGATGCCGCCGGCGAGGAGCCCGAGGCTCTCGAGCCGCTGCGAGC
>DATAGA010000071.1:0-4097 GCA_036257215.1 Myxococcota bacterium | reverse complement strand
TCCTCGGTCGCGCCGACGAGCCGCCCGGGCAGCTGGCGCACGTGCTTCGCCCGCGAGGCGAGGAAGCCGAGGTGCGGGCCGCCGAAGCCCATCGGGACCCCGAAGCTCTGCGCCTCGCCGCAGGCGATGTCGGCGCCGGCGTCGCCCGGCGCGCGCAGGAGCGCGAGCGAGAGCGCCTCGGTCGTGCACGCGACGAGGAGCGCGCCGCGCTCGCGCACCGCCGCCGCCGCGGCGGAGAGGTCCTCGACGGCGCCGAGGAAGTTCGGCTGCTGGAGGATCACGCAGGCAGTGTCGGCGTCGAGGTGGGGCGCGACCGGCGCGGTCGTGCCGGAGGGGTCGCGGGGCAGCTCGACCAGCTCGGCGTCGAGCCCGCCGAGGTAGGTCTCGAGCACGCGCCGGTAGCTCGGGTGGAGCGCGGCGCTCACCGCGACCTTGCGGCGGCGCGTGACCCGCAGGGCCATGAGGGCCGCCTCGGCCGTGGCGGAGGCGCCGTCGTACATCGAGGCGTTGGCGACCTCGAGACCGGTCAGCGCGCACAGCATCGTCTGCCACTCGAAGATCGCCTGCAGCGTGCCCTGGCTGATCTCGGCCTGGTAGGGCGTGTAGGCCGTGTAGAACTCGCCGCGGGAGACGAGCGCGTCGACGGCGGCCGGCACGAAGTGGTGATACGTCCCGGCGCCGAGGAACCAAGCGGTCGCGCCCGCGTGATCGCTCCTGGCTGCGAGCTCGGCCAGCTCGGCGAGCACCTCCTGCTCGCTCGCGGCGGACGGGAGCGCCAGCGGGCGCCCGAGCCGCAGCTTCTCCGGCACGGAGTCGAAGAGCGCCTCGACGCTGGGCGCGCCGATCGCGGCGAGCATCCGGCGGACGTCGTCGTCCGTGTGGGGGATGAAGCGCATCCCGGCTACGGCGAGCGCTCCGCGACGTGGGCGGCGTAGGCGTCGGCGTCGAGCAGCGCCTCGAGCTCGGACTCGTCCGTCGGCGCGAGCACGATCATCCAGCCGTCGCCGTAGCAGTCTTCGTTCACCTGCTCGGGGTGGTCCGAGAGCGCCGCATTCACCTCGACCACCTCACCGCCGATCGGCGCGTAGAGGTCCGCGACGGCCTTCACCGACTCGACCACGCCGAACGGCTCGCCCTTCTCGAACGTCTTCCCGACGGGCGGGAGCTCGACGTACACGATGTCCCCGAGCTGCTGCTGCGCGTAGTCGCTGACGCCGACCGTGACGCGTCCGCCGTCGGCGCGCGCCCACTCGTCCTCGCGCGAGTAGCGCAGGCTGCGCGGGATGTCGTAGTCGGCCACGGCTCCTCCCTCGAGGCGCCCCCGGACTCCGCGGCTCAGCGCCGCCCGACGAAGGGCGTCGAGACGACCCGGGCGGGGACCTTCTGGTCCCGGATGCGCACCGCGAGGTCCGTTCCCACCGGAGCGAGGGCGGCCGGAACGTAGCCGAGGCCGATGCTTTTTCCGAGGGTGGGCGAGGGCGCGCCGGACGTGACGCGCCCGACGTCGGCGTCGCCGTGGAAGAGCGCGTGGCCCGCGCGCGCGACGCCGCGGCCGAGCAGCTCGAAGCCGACGAGGCGCCGCGCGACGCCCTTGGCGCGCTGGGCGCGCAGGGCGTGCGCGCCGAGGAAGCGGCCGCCCTCGAGATCGACGAAGCGGTCGAGCCCCGCCTCGAGCGGCGTCGTCTCGTCGTCGAGCTCGTGCCCGTAGAGCGGGAGCGCGGCTTCGAGCCGAAGGGTGTCGCGCGCGCCGAGTCCCGCCGGTACGACCCCCTCGCCGCGGCCCCGTTCGAGCAGCGCGTCCCACAGCGCGACTGCGTCGTCCGCCGCGCAGTAGATCTCGAAGCCGTCGGAGCCCGTGTAGCCGGTGCGCGACACGAGCGCGGGCCGCCCGGCAACGCGCCCCTCCGCGAAGCGGAAGCGGCGCAGTGCGCCCGGGTCCGGCTGCGCGAGCGCGGCGAGGATCCGCGCGCTCGCGGGGCCCTGGAGCGCGAGGAGGCCGGTCTCGTCGCTGCGGTCTTGCACCCTCGCGTCGGGACCGGCGTGGCGCTGCACGTGCTCGCGGTCCTTCGCGACGTTGGCGGCGTTCACGCACAGGAAGAACCGATCCGCGGCGGTCCGGTGCACGGTGACGTCGTCGACGACGCCGCCGCTCTCGTGGCACAAGAGCGCGTAGCGCACCTGGCCCACGCGCAGCGTGGGCACGGGGCAGGTCACGAGCCGCGCGACGCTCGCCTCCGCGCCCGGCCCGTCGAAGTGCAGCTGGCCCATGTGCGAGACGTCGAAGAGCCCGGCCGCCTCGCGCACCGCGCGGTGCTCGGCGAGGATCGAGCCGTACTGCACCGGCATCTCGTAGCCGGCGAACTCGACGAGGCGCGCGCCGAGGGCGCGGTGTCGCTCGTAGAGGGGAGTGCGGCGCAGCGGGCTCACTGCCGGGCCGGCGCCGGCAGGAGGCTCAGGCCGCGGCCTTCGGGGTCGAGCCCGAGCCGCCCTTCGACGTGTCGGAGCCGCCCTTGGCGGGCGCCTCCGAGCCGCTCTTCGACGCGCCGCTCTCCGACGCCGTCGTCTCCGACGCACCTTCCTTCTTGTCGGCGCCCTTCTTCCCGGCGGGCTTCGAGTAGAGGTCCGAGTACCAGCCGCCGCCCTTCAGGTGGAAGCGGGGCGCGGAGAGCAGACGCTTCACCTGCTTGGCCTTGCACTTCGGGCAGGTCTTGACCGGCGGCTCGCTGATGCGCTGCTCGCGCTCGAACTCGTGGTCGCAGGCCTTGCAGAGGTACTCGTAGGTAGGCATCGCGTCCTCGCCGCGGGGGTCCGGCGGACGGGAGGCTAGGTCCGAAGGTCCCGGCGTCAAGCCTCCGCGGCGGCGCGCCGGGTGAGGTAGGCGACCTTGCCCTCGAGGACCGGATCCTCCTCGGTGGGGGCCTCGGTCAGCGTGTCGAGGAGCGCGAGGTGCGTCTCGATCGTCGTGCGGAGCGCCACCGCCAGCCGGCCGCGCAGCGCCTTCATCTCGCGGATGTCTTCGGCGAGCTTCGCCGCGCGCCGGTGCGCTGCGTCGAGGATCTTCTCGCCCTTCACCTCCGCCTCGGAGATCATGAGCTCCGACTCCTTCACCGCCGTGCGCTTCAGGTCCTCGCTCAGCGCCTGGGCGGTGACGAGGGTCTTGCGCAGCGCGTGCTCGTTGGCGGAGAGATCCGCGACCTCGGCTTCGAGACCGCGCACGCGCTCGCGCAGCGTCTCGGTCTCGCGCACGAGCGCCTCGAAGTCCTCGGCCACGAGGCGCAGGAAGGTCTCCACCTCGGCCGGGTCGAGGCCCCGCCAGCGGCTCGCGAACTGGTGGTTCTGGACGTCGAGCGCGGTCAGACGCACGGAGGGCCCCCCTTGGGCGCCGCCGCGGCGTCACCGCGGGCTCGCGCCCCCGCAGGAGATCGACGCAACCGGCCGCGCTCTTGAGTGATCCCGCTCACCGGCCGTCGGGTCCCGCGGGCGGCCTCGAAGTCCCTTCCGCTTGGGCGGGTCAGCCGCCGCCGAGCTCCTTGGCCCGGCGCGTCGCAGCCGCCACGGCGGCCTGGACCGCCGCGCGGAAGCCCCCGGCCTCGAGCTGCTGCAGCCCCGCGATCGTCGTGCCGCCGGGCGAGGTCACCTGGTCCTTGAGGCTCCCCGGGTGGCGGCCCGTCTCGAGCGCGAGGCGGGCGGCCCCGAGGACCGTCTGCGTGGCCAGGGGGTAGGCGGCGTCCCGCGGGAGGCCCGCGGCGACCCCGGCGTCGGCGAGGGCCTCGAGCAGGACGAACACGTAGGCGGGGCCGCTCCCGGAGAGACCCGTCACCGCGTCGAGCAGCGCCTCGTGGGGGGCCTCCCAGGCGTAGCCGACGGCCTCGAAGAGCCGCCGCGCCGCCGCGCGGTCGGCGGGGGTCGCGGACGCGTTCGCGACGAAGGCCGTCGCGCCCGCGCGCACGAGCGCGGGGGTGTTCGGCATCGCGCGCACGATGCGCGCGCCGTCGGGCAGGTGCTCGCCGAGCGCGCGCAGCGTGACCCCGGCGGCGATCGACACCCAGAGCGGCCGGCGGCGGATGTCGGCGGAGAGCGCGCCGAGCCCGTCGAGC
>DATAGA010000058.1:0-5571 GCA_036257215.1 Myxococcota bacterium | reverse complement strand
TCCACGACGCGCACGAAGTCGGGGAACCACTTGCGGTCCATCCCGCCGTCGCGCACCTGGCGCTCGCAGAACTCGTAGAAGTCGCGCGGGTCGAAGCGCTCTCCGGGCCGGAGCTTCAGGGCCACCATGACGAGCTCGTCGGACACGGAGCACGGCACGCCGTAGGCGGCGGCGAGCGCGACGGACGGGTGCTCCTGGACGAGGCGCGCGACCTGCGCCGCGCTGAAGTTCTCGCCGTCCTTGCGGATCCAGTCGTCGGTGCGGCCGTCGAAGAAGAGGAAGCGCCGGCCGTCGCGCTCGACGACGTGCCCGAGGTCCCCCGAGTGGTACACGCCGTCGCGGTACTTCTGCTGGTTCGCGTCGGGGTTCTCGAAGTAGCCCTGGAACAGGGACGTGTCGGCCGCCACCCGGCAGATCTCGCCCACGGCCTCCGCGTAGTTCTCGATGCGCCCGTCGGGCGCAAGGCGCGCGGGCGGGCACTCCTCGCCGCGCTCGTTCAGGATGCGCACGGCGGGATCGCCGACCTCCCCCACGGAGCCGCGCGGGTCGCCCTTGCGCCGGAACGTGCTGATCGCCGCCTCGGTCGAGCCGTAGAGCTCGAACATGTCGTCGAGCCCGAGCCAGCGCTCGAAGCGGTCGATGTCCGGCGGCGACGCGCCGTTGCCGACCGCGTGGCGCAGCCGGTTCGCGGGGTGGCGCGCGACCTCCGCCAGGATGCGCTCCTCGTCGCCTCCGTACTGCCGCTCGATCGCCTCGAGGATGTAGTGCACCGGCTCGCCGACGTAGTTCCAGTACGTGACCCCGTGCTGGAGCACGTCGGGCACGAAGCCGCTCGCGCTGAAACGCCGCCGCATGGCCAGGGAGCCTCCCACGTACAGCGACGGCATGAACCCGATGAAGATCGAGTTCGAGTGGAAGAGCGGCATGCACGCGTAGCCGACGGTGTCGGGCCCGAGCTCCATCCGGCCCGAGACGGCGAGCCCGATCGCGTTCAGCTTGAAGTGGTTGTTCAGGATGCCCTTCGGCAGGCCGGTCGTGCCGGAGGTGTAGATCACCATGAGCGGCTGATCGGGCTGGACGTCGACGCCGGGGGCCTCGGGCGTCGCGCCGCCGCCCTCGTCCGCGAGCGCGGCGCGGTAGTCGGGGGCGTCGTCGGGGGCGCCGCCCGCCCCGGTCCGCAGCACGAGGACGTTCTCGGGGGCGAGGTGCTCGAGGCGGTCCCACACGCGCTCGAGCTCGCCGTAGAAGCGCTCGTCGACGACGAGGACCCGCGCGCGCGCCTGGTTCAGGACCCCGGCGAGCGTATCGCCACGAAGGCCCGTATTGACGCCGAACAGCGTCGCACCCGCGTAGCCGCAGCCGCCGAGCAGCGAGAGCAGCTCGAAGTGGTTCTCGAGCAGCATCGCGACGTGCGGAGGTCTTCCCTCGCGCTCGGGCCCGAGGCGGCGCAGGAGCAGGTTCGCCGCCCGCACGGACTCGTCGCGGAACTCCCGGTAGCTCCAGCGGCGGCCGTCCTCGACCAGCAGCGTCTTGTCGGCCAGCTCGGGATGGGCGGCGCGGACCTCGATCTGGGCGCCGAGGACGAACGGGGCTTCGAAGCGGAGCGGCTCGGGCACGGGGCCTCCTCGCGAGGTCGCGCCGCCGAGGGCGGCCGGACCTGCGAGCGTAGCCGAGCCCGCGCCCGCGCTCCTGAGCCTGGAGAGAAGCTAGTACTCGATGATCTCGAGGATGTAGCGCTTCTTCTCTTTGCCGCTGGCCGCGGCCATGATCGTCCGGATCGCCGACGCGTGGGCCCCGCCCTTGCCGATCACCTTGCCGAGGTCCTCCTTGGCGACGCGCAGCTCGAGGACGTGAGCGTGCTCGCCGATCACCTCCTTGATCTGGACCTCCTCGGGCTTGTCGACCAGGGCCTTCACGATGGCTTCGATGAGCGGCTTCATGAGCATCTCCCGAGCGCGCAGCCGCGCCTGGGTCGGGGGCCGGGGCACCCGCGGCCCATCGTGGGCGAACGCTGGCGAGTGTACGACGAATTGAGACGCCGCGCGGGAGAAACTTGTGCCGCGGCGCGCGTTTTCGCGCCCCGACGCACGAGCGGGGCCCGCCGCCCCCGCCCGCGTCGGGTGGAGGCGCTCGCGCTAGGGTGCGGCGGCCTCGAGCCGCAGCGTCGCGAGCTGCCAGGGGCGCAGCTCGAGCTCGAGCTCAGCGCCAACCGCTCCGGCGCCGCGGAGCGGGGTCCGCCTGTCCGGGCGGTCGGCGAGGTCGACGAGCCCGCTGCAGCGCAGCCGCGGGGGCAGGCCGAGTCGGATCGTACGCGCCTGCGGAACGGCGTTCAGGATCCGCGCCCGCAAACTCCCGTCCTCGCGCGGCTCGATGGCGGTGACCAGCGCGTCCGCGTCGTCGAGCAGGACGAGGCGCGCGCCGTCCGCGAGGAGACGGCTCGCGTCGCCGCCTCCCTCGGCGCGGCCCGGCAGCGCGAGCGCAGGCACGGCGTCGCGCAGCGCGGCGGCCGCGACGCCCGGCGCGTCGGCGTCGTGCCAGCGCACGAAGAAGGCGAGCCGGTGCGGCCCGGGAACCTGCGCGCCGGGGGTCGGAAGCGGCGGCCCGGCGTCGCCCGGGCGCAGCGCGAGGTCGCGCCGCGAGAGCCAGCCGACGGCGCGCAGCAGCGTGAGCGCGAGCCGCGAGCCGCCCTCGCCGGGCAGGGCCTCCACCTCGCCGCCGCCCCGGTTCGCCACGGTCAGGGCGTGGCGGCCGTCGTCGATCGTCGCGAAGCGCCGCTGCGGCACCGCGCCGATCGGGTACTCGGCAGGACGCCCGCTCCCGAAGGCGTCGCGCGGCGGCGCGATCGGCCGCTCGGCGAGCTCGAAGGCGGACTCCACCCGCAAGCGCCGCGCGGCGAAGGGCGCCGCGACCTCGAGCCGCAGGCGCTGGTCGCGCGCCGTGTTGTCGAGCGCGATCTCGACCGCGAGGCGATCGAGCCCGGGCGCGAGGCGCAGCGTCAGCTCGACGGGAAGCGCGACGCTGCGGCGGCTGCGCGCGCGCCGATCGGGTGCGAGCTCGAGCGGGACGCGGTAGCGCGCGGCGATCCGGACCGCGGCCTCGGCTTCACCCGCGGCGACGGACAGCCGCACGCGCTCGGCGCGCGAGACCACGGCGCCGCCGGGGACGGGATCGAAGTTGTACTCGTCGCCGCGATCGCCCTCGGACGCGATCCGCAGCGCGTCGTCGACGCGCAGGCCGCTCGGACCGTGCGCGACCGCGACGCGGCCGTCGGGCGCGACCTCGACCCGCAGCGTCTCGTTGGCGAGGAGCACGCTGCCGTCCGGCCGCTTCTCGGCGCGGAGCGCCGGCTCCCCGCCCGCGCGACCCGGCGCGACGCGGTAGCCGCGCAGCCCGTGCCCAGGCAGCTCGTCCGCGAAGCGCAGGCGCACGCGCGGGACGCGCGCCGCGCGCACGTGCACGCGCTCGACCCCGCCCGCGGCGAGGAGCGCGAGGAGCTCGCCCTTCCCGGCCGCGAGGTCGACGTCGCCCGGCGCGGCTGCGAGGCGCAGGTCTACCGCGAGCCGCCCCTCTCCCGCGCTGCGCCAGCGCAGCGAACGCGCCCGCAGGCCCACGAAGTCCTCCGGCAGGCCGTCGATCAGGTGGGCGGCGCCCGCGGCCGGAAGGTCGAAGTCCGCGAGCACGACCGCCTGCTCGACGACGTCCGCGGTCGCGGCGATGCGCCGGCCCGCCGCGTCGCGCAGGTGGAAGGCGGCAACGCGGCCTCGCGCGAGCGGGAGGTCGAGCTCGAGCTCGGCGTCGACGGCGCCGCGCCCCGGGCCGTGCGGATTCCAGACGAGGACGCCCTCTCCGCCGGCCGGCCCGCGCACGCGCTCGGCGAGCGCGGCACCGACGGCGTCGAGCTGCCCGCGCGCGATCTGCGCCACGCGCGCGAGGCGCCCGTCGATCTCCGCGTGGACCGCGTCGATCGAGCAGCCGCAGATCGAGTCGTGCGGGTGGTTCTGGAGCGCGACGCGCCAGGCGTGGGCGAGGACGTCGCACCCGGGCGGCCCGCCCGCGGCGCCGAGCCAGGCGGAGAGCGGCTCGAGCCAGGCGGTGAGCAGCGCATCGTTCGCGAAGTCGGCCCGCTTCTGCGCCATGCGCGCCGACGCGCAGCCCGGGAGGAGCGGCGCGCGCAGCCCGGAGCGCAGCTCGCCGCGGTGGCGGGCGCGGTCCGCCGGCGCCTCGACGCGGGCGCGGGCGAGGAACGTCTCGAGGCTCCCGATCTCGACCGCCGTCTCCGGCCACTCGCGCACCGCAGCCTCGAGCGCGGCGGGCAGACCGGGCTGCGGCTCCACGTGGTCGCTGCCGTTCATGAGGAGGAACGTCGGAATGCGCGAGGACGGCGCGAGCAGCCCGACGTCGCGCTCGAGGCGGCGGCGCAGCGCCTGCGGCTCGAGCGGGAGGTGCACGGCGTTGCCGTAGCCGTGCCGCAGGTACACCGTCGGGAGGCACGTCCCGTCCGGCGCCTCCCAGTCGAACACGGTCTCGTCGACGTTCGCGCCGACGCCGCGCCAGACCACCGCGTTGTCGAAGCCGAAGCCGGCGAAGATCTGCGGCAGCTGGCCGACGTGGCCGAAGAGGTCCGGCGCATAGCCGATCCGCATGGCGCGCCCGTAGCCCTCGGCGCGCGCCAGGCCAAGGCGCAGGTTTCGGATCAGCGCCTCGCCCGAGACCAGCCACTCGTCGGGCAGGACGTACCACGGCCCGACGAGCAGCCGCCCGTCGCGCACGAGCTTCTCCGCGCGCTCGCGCTGGCCGGGGCGCACCTCGACGTAGTCGTCGAGCACGATCGCCTGGCCGTCGAGCGTGAAGCAGCGGAACCCGGGGTCGCCTTCCAGGATGTCGAGCAGCCGGTCTACGAGGCGCACGAGCCGCAGCCGGAACTGCTCGTGCGTGGCGTACCACTCGCGGTCCCAGTGGCTGTGCGACACGACGACGAGGTGGCGCGGCATGCGGCGACGGTACGCCAGCTCCGCTGCGCGTGCCGGCCGCGGCGGCAAAGCTATTCTCCGCCGTTCCCCGAGGAGCCCCCATGACCCTGCGCACTCCGATCTGCGACCTGTTCGACATCGAGAAGCCGATCTTCCTCGCCGGCATGGGCGGCGTCGCCTACTCGCGCGTGTGTGCCGCGGTTTCGGAGGCCGGCGGCTTCGGCGTGCTCGGGATGGCGTCCGAGCCGCCGGAGCGGATCCGCGAGGAGATGCGCGCCGTGCGCGCCCTGACGAGCAAGCCCTTCGGCGTCGACCTCCTCGCGGCTCTCCCGGAGACGATCGAGCGCGCGATCGACGTGATCATCGGCGAGGGCGCGTCCGCGTTCATCGCGGGCCTCGGCGTGCCCGAGACCGTGATCGACAAGTGTCACCGCGCGGGCGTCAAGGTCATGAGCATGTGCGGCAAGGTCAGCCACGCCGTGCACGCCGAGCGCGCCGGCTGCGATGCCGTCGTCGCGCAGGGGTCGGAGGCGGGCGGGCACACGGGCCAGATCGCGGGCATGGCGCTGAGTCCGCAGATCGTCGACGCGGTCGGGATCCC
>DATAGA010000036.1:0-3468 GCA_036257215.1 Myxococcota bacterium | reverse complement strand
ACCGGCCCGTGGCTCGAGGCGGCGGGGCTGCCGGCCTTCTTTCCGGTCGTCTCGGTCGAGCTCGAGCTCGCGGATGCCGAAGAGCACTGTCACGTGCCGCTCCTCCTCGCTCCGTTCGCCTACTCCACCTACCGCGGGAGCTGAGCGTGACCGCCTCGATCGCGTCGAGCAGCTACGGCAAGGCCTGCGTCCACCTCGTGAAGGTCGAGCGGGGACCCGAGCGCGACCAGTTCAAGGACGTCACGGTCGAGGTGCGCCTCGCCGGCGCCTTCGAAGCGGTGTATCGGGACGGCGACAACAGCGGCCTCCTCTCGACGGACGCCATGACGAACGCCGTGTACGCGTTGGGGCGCCGGCGCTCGCTGGACCCGCCCGAGGGCTTCGCCGAGGCGTTGGCCCGCGACCTGATGGAGGCCTGTCCGTCGGCGCGGCGCGCGCACGTGTCGCTCGCCGTCCGGACCTGGGAGCCGCTCGCCGCGGGTGGCGTCTCCTACCCGCGCGCGTTCGCGCGGGCCGGCGCCGAGCTCCGCACGGCGTGCGCGACGGTCGAGGAAGGCCGCGTCGTGGTCGAGGCGGGGCTCGAAGGCGCGCCGCTCGTGCGCACGGCGGGATCCTCCTTTCGCGGCTTCCTGCGCGGCCGCTACGGCACGCTGCAGGAGACGGACGACCGCCTGCTCGCGACCGACGTCTTCGCACGCTGGCGCTACGGGCGAACGCCGCTCGACCCGTGCGTGAGCTTCGGCGCGGTGCGCACCGCGCTCCTCCAGACGTTCGCGTCGCACCCGTCCGAGTCGCTCCAGCACACGCTGTACGCGATGGGCGAGGCCGCCTTCGCGGCCTGCGCCGACGTCGAGGCGATCCGTCTCGCTCTCCCGAACCTGCACCACCTGCTCGTCGACCTCGCACCCTTCGGGCTGGACAATCCCAACCAGGTGTTCGTCCCCTCGCGGGAGCCGCGCGGGGTCGTCGAGGCCGAGCTCACGCGGAGCTGAGCGCTTGAGCCCGCGCCTGCTCGCCCTCGCGATCGACGCGGCGAACGCCGACCTCGTGGAGCGCTGGGCGGCCGACGGAACGCTGCCGGTCCTGCGCGGCCTCCTGGCCGAGGGCCTTTCGGGCCGCACCCGCAGCGTCGAGGGCCTCTTCGTCGGGTCGACGTGGCCGAGCCTCACCACCGCGCTCTCGCCGGCCCGCCACGGGTACCACAGCCTGAGCCAGCTCCGACCGGGCAGCTACGAGCCCGGGCGCCCGCAAGACGGCGCGCGCGTCCACGGCGAGCCGTTCTGGGACCACCTCGCGCGCTGCGGCGTGCGCAGCGCGGTCCTCGACGTACCGCTCGCCCGACCCTCGGGCCGGCTGGCCGCGCAGGTGGTCGAGTGGGGCTCGCACTCGACGCTCTACGGCTTCGGGGCGAAGCCCGAGCGTCTCGCAGCCGAGCTCGCGGCGCACTTCGGAGCGCGAGCGCACGAGGCGCCGTGCGCTGCCGAGCTGCGCACGCCCGAAGCGTGGGCCGGCTACGTGGCCAGGCTCGAGCGCGAAGCCGCGCGCAAGGGCGAGCTCACGCGCTTCGTGCTCGCGCGCGAGCCCGTCGACTTCGCGCTGCAGGTGTTCAGCGAGGCGCACTGCGCCGGGCATCACGCCTGGCACTTGCACGACCCCGCCCACCCTTCCCACGACGCCGCTCTCGCCGCGGCCCTCGGCGCGCCGCTGCGGCGCGTCTACGCCGCCGTCGACGCCGCGATCGGCGCCGTGATCGCCGACTGGCCCGCAGCGACCGTCGTCGTCTTCGCGGCGCACGGCATGTCGCACCTCCACGGCGCGCAGTTCCTGCTGCGCGACGTGCTCGTCCGGCTCGGAGTCACGGCGCCCGCTACCCCGCGCCCGCCGACCTCTCGCGAGCGGGCCGCAGGGCTCGCGGGTGGGGCCTGGCTCGGCCTTCCCGCGCCGCTGCGGCGCGCGCTCCAGCCGCTCAAGGCGCGCGTGTGGCGCGGGCCAACCCCTGCGCCGCGCGGCCTCGGCGTGGATGCAGCTGCGAGCCTCTGCTTCCCGGTGAGCAACGGCCTCGCCGTCGGTGGCATCCGGCTGAACCTCGCGGGGCGCGAGCCGGCGGGCCGCCTCGCGCCGGGCGCGGAGGCCGACGCGTTCAGCGCCGAGCTCGCCGCGGAGCTCTGCGCGCTGCGCGACGAGCGCACGGGTCGCGCGCTGGTCCGCGCGGTGCGCCGGACGCGCGACCTGTGGCAGGGCGAGCGGCTCGACGCCTTGCCGGACCTCCTCGTCGAGTGGAGCGACGACGCCCCGCTCGGGAGCAGCGCGCTCGCAAACGGCCGCGCGGCCGCGGTGCGCGCGGTTTCTCCACGGCTCGGGGTGCTCGAATCGGTGAACGCGTACGACCGCACGGGCGAGCACCGGAGCGAGGGCTTCTTCGTGGCGCGCGGACCCGGCATCGCGCCGGGACGCCTCGCGCGGGTCGTCTCGACGCTCGACCTCGCGCCGAGCTTCTGCGCGCGCCTCGGCGCCCCGATGACCGGCGTCGACGGACGCGCGCTGGACGAGCTCGTCGCGACGGGATGAGCGCGCCCGGCCTCCACCGGCGTGGCCGCCGCGGCTGCCGCGTTAAGGCAGCACCTGCGTTGGGTACGCGAGCCCTTGCTGCGCCAGCGCGTGTCGGTAGAGCAGCTCCATTCCCGCGGCGTCCTGCTTCATGAACATGTTGCCGTCGGGATCGAAGAGCTCGAGGCCCTGCGACACCGTGAAGAAGACGATCGTCGGCCCCGGGTTGTCCTCCGGCACGACGAGCGTGTGGATCGAGTCCGCCGGCTCGTAGATGTAGTCGCCGGGCCCGGCGATCCAGTCGTACTCCTCGTAGTACCAGCGCCCCGCGAGCGTGTAGCCGTGGACCTCGCCGAGGTGCCGGTGGCGCGGCGCGCGGAAGCCCGGCGCGAAGCGGTTCAGCATGCTGTAGACGCCGTCGTCCTTGCCGCGGCGGAAGAGCTTCAGCGCGAAGCCGCCGCCGACCTCGCCCCACGGGATCGAGGCGTCGTCGGCGAGTCGGGTCGGGACGTCGATGCGCGGCTCGGCACTCATGCGTTCCCCCTCGTCGCGGCGGGCCGGCGCAGTCCGCCGCCGCGCGGTGTGTAGCAGGTCTCCATCCCCCGCTTCACGGGCCGGGGCGGTCGGGCGCGAGGCGGTAGACCTGTGCCGGGGGCTGACCGAGCCGCGGCGCGGCGGGCAGCGTCGCGACGTGCGCGAAGCCCTCCACGGGGCCTCCCGACCCGAAGGCGGCCGCGAGGTCCACGCGCCGGCGGCGGTCGTAGAAGCGCTCCGCTTCGGTGCGCGCCTCGCGTCGCCAGGTGTAGACCGCGTGCGTCACCCCGCGCCGGCGCATCTCCTCGCGCAAGGCGGCGAGGTCCGCCGCGTCGAAGGACGAGAACGAGAGCACGCGCTCGCGCGGAAGACCCGTCGCGAAGACGA
>DATAGA010000006.1:0-4503 GCA_036257215.1 Myxococcota bacterium | reverse complement strand
GATCGACCTGAAGCAGGAGGAAGGGCGGGCGCTCGTGCGGCGGCTGATCCCGCACTTCGACGTCGTGGCGGAGAACTACCGGCCGGGCGTGCTCGCGCGCTTCGGGCTGGACTATCGGTCGGTGGCGGCGCTCGCGCCGCGGGCGATCTACGTCTCGATCTCCGGCTTCGGCCACACGGCACCGACGCCCTACGCGAGCTGGCCCGCCTACGCCCCCGTCGCCGAGGCGATGGCCGGCCTCTACGAGCCGAACCGCCAGGACGGTCAGCCGCCGCCCGTCGTCGTCGCCGGCGCGCTCGGAGACATCGCGAGCGCGCTCTTCGCCGTGATCGGGGTCCTCTCGGCGCTGCGCCAGCGCGAGCGCACGGGCCTAGGGCAGTACCTCGACGTCGCGATGCTCGACGCGACGCTCGCGGTCTCCGACATGCCGCCCTTCCTCTGGTCGATGGGGGCGCCGGAGTCGTGGGCGGCGTCCGGCAAGATCGGCGTGTGCGCGGGCTTTCGCGCCGAGGACGGCTGGTTCGTGATGGCGGTCTTCCGCGAGCACCACTTCGAGCGGCTCGCCCGCCTCGTCGGCCACCCCGAGTGGGTCGGCGACCCGCGCTTCGCGACGCGCGAGGGCTGGGCCGCGCACACCGACGACGTCGTGCGGCCCGCGCTGGAGGCGTGGGCGCGGGGCAAGACGCGGCTCGAGGCGTGCGAGGCGCTCTGCGCCGAGGGCATCGTCGCGGGGCCGAACCACACGGCCGCTGACCTCGCCGCGGACCCGCACGTCGCGGCGCGCGACATGCTGCTCGAGGTGCCGCGGCCCGACGGCGGCCGCGACATGCTCGTCGTCGGGAACCCCGTGAAGCTCTCGCGCGTGGCCGAGGGCCCGCTCGCCCGCTTTCCGCGGCTCGGCGAGCACACGGAGGCCGTGCTGCGCGATACCCTCGGGCTCGGCGACGAGGAAATCGCGTCGCTGCGCGACGCGAAGGTGATCTGACATGGCCCTCGACTTCGCGGCGCTCGTCGCGCCGGCGCACACGGCGCTCGTCACGCAGGAGATCCAGCGCGGGATCGTCGGCGACCTCTCGCAGCTGCCGGCCCTCGCGGAGGCGGCCGCTCCGGTGCTGGGGAACATCGCGCGCCTCGCGGAGGCCGCGCGCGGGGCCGGTGTCCACGTCGTCCACTGCACCGCGGAGCGCCGCGCTGACGGCCTCGGTGCGAACTCGAACGCGCGCCTCTTCCAGTACATGGCGAAGACGCCCGTGAAGCTCCTCCCCGGCTCCGCGGCCGCGGAGATCGTGCCCGAGGTGCCGATCGCGTCCGGCGACCTCGTGCTGCCCCGCCTGCACGGCCTCTCGCCGTTCCAGGGGACGGAGCTCGACTCGATCCTGCGCAACCTGGGCGTGCGCACGATCGTGGGCGTCGGCGTCTCGGTGAACGTCGCGATCCAGAACCTCACCTTCGACGCCGTGAACGCCGCCTACCAGGTAGTGCTCCCGCGCGACGCCGTGGCGGGCTTCCCCGCTTCCTACGTCGACGCGGTCTTCGAGCACACCCTCGGCGCCGTCGCGACCGTCTGCACGACCGACGCTCTGCTGAAGGCGTGGGAGGTCGGGCGCTAGGCCGCCGCCTCCTTCTGGAGGGCCGCGAGGCCGCCCTTCAGGGCACGCGCCCGCGGGTAGCCGTGGCGCTGGAGCTGGAGCGCCGCCCGGGCGCTCGTATTCTCGTTCGGTCAGGTGCAGTAGAGGACGAGCCAGGCGTCGGGCGGAAGGCCGAGCGCCGAGACGTGCTCGAGCGGGCGATCGGGCGCGATGCGCACCACGCCCTCCGGCGGGTCCTCGGTCCTGCGCTCCCACTCGGCCTCGGCCCGCGCGTCGAGCACGACCACCTTCTCGCCCGCGGCGCGCAGCGTCGCGAGCTCGTCGGCGCGGATCAGCACGGAGCCCGGCTCCGTCGTCGCGGCCTCGGGCTCCCCGCGGCGCGCGAGCCACGCGAGGGCGCCGCCGTGGAGCAGCACCGAGAGCAGCACGACGAGGCAGGTGACGCGGAAGAGCTCCTCGCTCCCCGGTGTCCCGGCGAAGACCGGCAGCAGCACGAGTAGGAGCGACGAGAGCCCGCGCGGCCCGAACCAGGCGACGAGGTGCCGGCTCGTGGGGTCGACGCGTCCGGCGGCGAGCGCGAGGTAGTAGACGAGTGGGCGGCCGAGCAGAACGAGCACCGCGAAGGCGAGCGACGCGAGGCTCGCCTCGCCCACCCCGGTCCAGATGAGCGAGCTGCCCAGGAGGACGAAGGTGAGCAGCAGCGCGAGCTCCGCGGTGGTCTCGCCGTACTCCTTGAAGCACTCGCACAGCTCGACGTCGAACGCCGCGATCGTGAGACCCGCGGCGAACGCGGCGAGGAAGCCGCTCCCGTGCACCGACTCGGCGGCGGCGTAGGCGGCGAACGCGACCCCGAGCGAGTAGAGCGACTCGTAGTCGCGCCGCACGCCGACGCGCCGCCGCACCATCTCGAGCGTGGCGAGCGAGACGAGGCCGACGGCCACGCCCGCGGCTGGGCCGAGCAGGAAGAGGTCGAGGCCCAGCCGCGCGAAGTCGGTCCGCTGCGCGGAGCCGGTCGCGAAGACCATCGCCACGAGGACGACCGGCAGCAGGACCACGTCGTTGAGCCCGCTCTCGAGGCGCAGCGCGTGGCGCGCCGCTGCTGGCAGGTCGCGCCGGCGCAAGAGGCCCTTCAGGAGCACCGGGTCGGTGGACGCGACCGCGGCGCCGAGGATGGCCGCGGCCGGGAGTGGCAGGTCGAGGATCCAGACGGCGAGCCCGGCGTAGAGCACCGCCGAAAGCAGCGTCCCCGGCCCGAGGGCGAGGAGCGCGAGCCTGCGGTGCTCGCGCGCTTCGCTCAGGTTGAGGGAGAGCGCGTCGGTGAAGAGGATCAGCGTGAGCGAGAGCGTGGCGACGACGCGCAGCGCCTCGGACTCGAGCTGGACGTGGAGTGCCGCGACCCCGGCGGGCCCGAGCACCGCCCCGAGCGCGAGGAAGATCGCCACCTGCGGGACGCCTGTCCGTTCCACGACGCCCGAGAGGAGCGCCGCGATCACGATCACGGCGCCGACGAGGGCGAGCGTGGGAACGAGCTCGAACGCCGTGGCTTCCACCGGGCCGGAGGGTACCCGCCGCGCTGCGCGGGTGCGCGCTGCTAGCCTGCGAGTCCCGCGCGGGGCCCTCGCCTCGCGTCCGTCCGCGCCGACAACCCCGGGAGGACCTCCATGCGTCTCCGACCCGCGCTGCTCTCCGCCTCGCTGCTCCTCGCCGCGTCGGCCGCCCACGCGGAGCTCGACTCCGCCGCGGCGCGGGCGCTCCTCGAGCAGAGCCAGAGGGAGAAGAAGGGCGTCACCATCTTCGTGCCCGGGCACGCGATCTCGATCGTGGTGACGTCCGTGAGCAGCGACAGCGTCGAGGGCCGCAACCAGGAGTATCAGCGCGTGGTGATCGACCCGGAGGAGATCCTCGCGGTGGCGCTGCCCTAGCGCGCTGCCCCGTTCGCCGGTCTCCCCGGCGCGACCTCGGCCGCAGAAGGCAGGTACACGGTCGCCAGGGCGCCACCCTCGCGCCGGTTCTCGAGCCGGAGCGATCCGCGGCTCGCGCGCACCAGTCGCTCGACGGTGTAGAGCCCGAGCCCGGCGTGGCCGTCCTTCGTGGTCGCGAACGGGGCCAGCGGGGTCGAGCGCAGGGCGGCCGAGAATGCGGGGCCGTCGTCCGACACCAGGATGGCCAGGGTGTGCGCGAGACCGCTCGCCTCCACGCGCACCTCGACTGCCCCCGCCGCGCGCCGACCGTCGCCCTCGCACGCGTTGGCGACGAGGTGGTCGACGATCTGCCGCAGGCTCGCCTCGCCTCCGACGACCAGGGCCGCGCTCTCGTCGCCGCTCGCGGCGAGCTCGGTGGACGGGTGCCGCAGCCGGAGCGCGCCCACGCTCGCGTGCACGACCGGAAGCACCGCGACGGGCGCCTCCGCCGCCGGGCTCGGCGCAGCTTCCGAGCTCCGCTCCCGGAACGCCTGCGCGAGTCGACCCAAGGCCTGCTCGAGCGCCCGCACGCGCCCGGCGAGCTCCGGTCGGGAGCGCAGGGCGCTGGCGATCCGCTCCGCGCGGAGCCCCGCAGCCGCGACCGCGGAGCGGGCGTCGTGGCGGTGGCCCAGCACCTCGAGCAGCCGGGCGTTCTCGACCTCGAGCTCCGCGTGGCGCTGCTCGATGGCGCGCAGCTCGATCGAGCGGCGCTGGCTTCGCTCGAGCCGGCGCTCGCGTCCGAACCGCTCGCGCGCCGACGAGGCGAGCAGGAAGCCGATCACCACCGCCGGCACGAGGAGCCAGAAGAACCAGGCGTGCTCCACCCGCGGGCGCAGGGCCAGCGCAGCGAGGAGGCCGAACCCGTGCGCGAGCGCGAGGTGCGGGAGCTGCGGTCCCGCGCCGAAGGTGATGGCGTGGAAGAGCGCACGGAGGAGCGGGAGCGGCGCGAGCGC
>DATAGA010000573.1:0-2931 GCA_036257215.1 Myxococcota bacterium | reverse complement strand
TCTTCGTCACGCTCACGATGACGGGATCGAACGCGTACATCTGGCGCGTGACGAGCGTCTGGAGCGCGACCACGATCTCGCACGCGACCGGGATCGGGTCGCGCGCGAGGTGGGGCTGCGCCGCGTGGCCGCCCTTCCCGGCGAGGTCGATGGAGAACACGTCGCCCGAGGCGAGCAGCGGCCCGGGCCGCGTGGCGACGACCCCGGCCGGCAGGCTCGAGTCGACGTGGAGCGCGAACGCGGCCTCGACCGGAGGCTCGCCGCCGAGGAGCCCTTCTTCGATCAGGACGCGCGCGCCGGCGTAGCCCTCCTCGCCCGGCTGGAAGACGAGCTTCACCGCGCCCGTGAGCTCGGCGCGGCGGCCGGCGAGGAGGCGCGCGGCGCCGGCGAGCATCGCGACGTGCGCGTCGTGGCCGCACGCGTGCATGGCGCCCTCGCGCTCCGAGCGGAACGGCACGTCGGTGTCCTCGGTCAGCGGCAGCGCGTCCATGTCGGCGCGCAGGAGCAGCGTCGGGCCCGGGCGCGCGCCGCGCAGCGTGACGACTACGGCGCTCGTCTTCCCGCCCGTCTCGACCTCGAGGTCGAGGTCCGCGAGCGCCTCGAGCACGGCCTTCTGGGTCTCCGGCAGGACGAGGCCGAGCTCCGGCTGGCGATGGATGCGGCGGCGCAGCGCCACCACCTCGGGAAGGAGGCCCTCGGCCTCCGCTCGCAGCGCGCGCGCATCCATCGACGTCCTCCTGCGGGCCCAGGGCGCCCCCTGCGAGGGGGCAGTGTACGGTACGCCTCGATGGTGCGTCGCCGCGTCGTCGTCCACGGCCGCGTGCAGGGCGTCTTCTTCCGCGGCGCGACGCAGGCCGAGGCGCGCGCGGCGGGCGTGGCGGGCTTCGTGCGAAATCTGCCGGACGGCAGCGTCGAGGCGGTGTTCGAGGGCCCCGCGGAGCGCGTCGACGAGCTGGTCGCGTTCTGCCGGCGCGGCCCCCCGGCGGCGCGCGTCGAGCGGGTGGAGGTGAGCGAGGAGCCGGTCGAGGGGCTCGCGGGCTTCCGCGTCACGCGCTGAAACCGTCGCGTGTCGCGAGTCCTACGGCGCCTCGGAGGCGAGCTCGCGGCGGAGGGCAGCGTCGAGGCCGTCCGTGTCGACGCCGACCACGCGGCGCAGCGCCTCGTCCGCCGGGGTGCCCTCGCCGAGCATGCGCAGCAGCCGCGCGCGCTGGTCGCGGTTCGTGCGTGCGTCGATCCACGCCGCGGCGGCGGTCGACTCGAGGTAGGCGCTGCGCGCCTCGTCGTCGGAGAGGCCCGCGAAGCTCGGCGAGAGGCGGCGCAGCGGCGGCCACGCGCCGGACGCCGCCCAGGTGCGCAGCTGCGCGCGCTCGCCGCGGGTGATCGTCGGCATCCCGCGCGAGCGGCGCTCCGCCAGCTCCGCGAGTCCCTCGTTCAGCCAGAACGGGCGGTCGCCGCCGGTCGCCTCGCGGAAGAGCGCGTGGGTGTACTCGTGCACGAGCAGCGAGCGCAGCTCGCCGGCCGGGTGCGCCGCGGAGGCGACGTGGATGCGGCCGTCGAAGAAGCCGACCGTCTGGAACGAGAAGCGGCGCCCGTGCGCCTTCACGTACGAGGCGCGGCCGTACAGCACGACGCCCGTCGGCTCGGACGGCGCGAGGCCGAGGTGGTCGAGGCCGCCGCGGCGCGCCTCGTCGAGGTACCCGAGCACGCGGCGCGCGAAGTCGGCGCCGCCATTCAGCTGGAGCGCCTGGTCCACCTGCAGCCGGAACGCGTCCGTCGTGTGCGCGACGAGGCGCAGCGCGCCGCCCGGCGGTGAGAGCAGGCGCCGCTCGTCCGCGAGGCGGGCGAGCCGGCGCGTGGCGGACTCGCGCCACGGGTCGAAGCGATCGCCGGCGGACTGGAGGAACGCGCGCAGGTGGGTCTCCGACGCGTCGAGCCGACCGCGCTGCCAGTCGAGCAGCGCCAGGTACCAGTGCGCCTCGGGACGCGTCGGCTCGCGGCGCAGGACCTCGGCCAATGACGCCGACGCGCGCGCGGTCTCGCCGCGCGCGAGGTCGTCGAGCGCGTCGCGCAGCAGCCGCGCCTGGCGGTCCTCGTCGCGGCCCGACGCGCCCGGGGGCGTCTCGACCGGCGGCCCCGCGAGGCCGTCGTCCCAGAGCGCGCGAATCTCGTCGGCGCTCCTCGCGCCGCCGCGCGCGGAGCGCGGGACGGCCGCGGGGTCGTCGCTCACGTGCGTACGGCCCTCGCCGTCGACCCAGACGTGCAGCTCGCCGGCCGCGGGCGCGGCCGCCAAGGCGACGAGCAGCGCCGACGTAACCGCGATGCCGCCCGTCCGGTCCACGACTTCGCCTCGGCCGGTTCCTATCTCGTCTTGAGCGCTTCGCCCGCGAGGTGGCCGAGCTCGGGCAGGATCAGCTTCTCGAGGGCGAGGCGGATGGCGCCGCGCGAGCCGGGCAGGACGAACACGACGCGGCCCCCGCGCAGCCCGGCGAGCGCACGCGAGAGCAGCGCCGCGGAGCCGATCTCCTCGTACGAGAGCGTGCGGAAGAGCTCGCCGAAGCCGGGGATGACGCGCTCGAGCAGCGGTTCGACCGTCTCCGGCGTGACGTCGCGCGGCGCTACGCCGGTGCCCCCGGTCAGGACGACGGCGCGCACGTCCGGCGCGGCTAGCGCGGACTCGAGGCCGCGGCGGATCTCGTCCGGCTCGTCGCGCACGATGGCGCGCGATGCGACCGGGTGCCCTGCGCCGGCGAGGAGCTCCGCCACGAGCGCGCCGCCCGTGTCGGTCTCCAGCGTGCGCGTGTCGCTCACCGTCAAGACCGCGGTCGGCACGCGCGCCGGCGCGTCGCGCCGGTGGCCGTGGAGGCCTTCGCTCACGCGTGGTCCTCGACCCAGTACTCCCCGTCGACGGCGATCTCCTTCTTCCAGATCGGC
>DATAGA010000513.1:0-2676 GCA_036257215.1 Myxococcota bacterium | reverse complement strand
GCGCGGGACGACCGCGGCGCGGCAGCGCCGGCTCGTCGAGCGCCTGCGGGCCGGGATCCCGGGCCTCACGCTGCGCACGACGTTCATCGTCGGCTTCCCGGGCGAGACCGACGCCGACTTCGAGGCGCTCTGCGAGTTCGTTCGCGAGTCGCGTTTCGACCGCGTGGGCGTCTTCCGCTACTCCGACGAGGAAGGAACGGCGGCCGCCGGCTACGCCGCGAAGGTGCCGCGCGCCGTCGCGCGCGCGCGCTACCGCGCGCTCACGGCACTCCAGCGCGAGATCATGGCGGAGCGGCTCGCCGCGCAGCTCGGGACGGAGGCCGACGTCCTCGTCGACGCGGCGCTCGGCCGCGGCCGCGCGATCGGGCGGCTCGCCTCGCAGGCGCCGGAGATCGACGGCGTCACCCACCTCGCGGCCCCGAAAGGCGTCCAGCTCGCGCCGGGTGCGCTCGTGCGCGCCCGCCTCACGAAGGTCCGCGCCGGCGTCGACCTCGAAGCGGAGTGTTCAGAAGGGGACGGAGACTTTCTAAACACCTAGCGCTGCTTCGGGCGGTACAGGTGGTCGAAGACCTCGTCGGCGACCCGGCGGCCCTGGGCGATGCCCTCGGACTTGTCGAAGGCCCAGTGGATCCCCAGGTAGATGCGGCTCTGGCCGTTCTCCTCTTCGGCCTCGGACAGGGTCGCGAAGCGGCGCGGGAGGAGCGGCCGGACCTGGCCCTCGTTGTCGAGCGTCACGCCGTTTAACTCGTCGGAGACGAACGCGAAGTCGATGCGGTCGGTGCCGTAGAAGCGGCGCAGCATCTGGAAGAGGGCGCCGCCGAAGCCCGCGTGGCCCGACGGGTAGGCCGGGAAGGGCGGAGTGAAGTTCGGTCCCTGGAGGTTGCTCGCCGGAGCTCCGAGCGGCGAGAAGGTCGGGTCGCCGACCGTCGCGGGGTTGGCGTCGCCGAGCCCGCTCGGCCCGGTACCCGGGTCCGACTCGCGGATCGCGGTCACGGGACGCCAGAGCGCGTAGTGGTACTTCGACTCCCAGATCGCGATGCCGGCGTCGGCCATCGCCACGTGCACGAGCGCGAGAAGCCGCGCGGCTTCGACCGGCCCCGTGCGCCGCTTCTGCGCGATGCGCAGCGCGATCTGGTTGTAGAGCCGGGGCGGCGCGCAGAGGCTCGGCGTCCCGTCGTACGCCCAGTAGATGCCGATCTGCGTCTGCTCGTCGCTGCGCAGCGTCGCGGTGGTCTCCCCGTCGCCGCCGAGGGTCTTCACCTCCTCGAAGGCGGCGGCGTACGCGGCGCTGTCCAACGCGGGCGGCGGCGGGGTGCGGAAGGCCACGGCCGACGGAATCACGAAGGGAGTGACCGCGCCCCAATGGGCCCCGAGGGCTAGCGGGATCTGGCTGATCGGGTCCTGGCGCCAGACCCCGGGGCCGTCGTCGGGGACGTACTCGATGCCGACGCGCGGCTCGTCGTGGGCGGAGCCGTCGTCCGCGCGGAGCGCGAGGATCGCGGCCGCGGCCGACTTGCCGACCGCGGCTCCGAGGGAGCGGGCGCGCAGGTCGCGCATCCCGGCGAACTCTTCGGCGAGCTCGGCGTCGAACGCCGCCGCCTGGGACGGATAGAGCGCGACCAGCGTGTCGTGCGCCGCCTGGGCGACCGCCGCCCGGAACGAAGCGCCGCGCGGCGCCCTGCGCTGGCCCGTGTAGCTCTCGTAGCGCCCCCCGAACGCGTTGGCCGCCTCGAAGACGGCGATGTGGACGATCGCCATGGCCCGGCTCGCGCGGCCCGGACCGAGCTGCTCCCCGAAGACGCGCGGGTCGCGGGGAGCGACCGGCGTGTGGTCGAGCCCGCTCGCGTCGACGGCCATGGCATTCCAGTGGAGGACGGCGTCCTTGCGCGACGACCGCGAAGGCCGGACCCGGGCGCGCGGCTCGACCTCGCGCGACTCGAGGTGGGGGCCGAAGGCATCGCGCGCGTCGGTGAGAGCTTGTCCGCCGGACGCGACGGGGACCGCGAGGAGGAGGACGGAAAGGACGCCGCGCGCGGAGCGCCCGGCGAGGTCGGCTCGGGCTGGCCGGCGCGGGGCGGCACCGAGTCTGCGAGGCAGCGGCAGCGACAGGGGGAGCAAGGGCGGCGCCTCCGTCCCAGCCCCCTGGATCGAATGATAGGCGAGAGGGGGCCGTGTTCCGTCTCACCGTTCCTGCCGGGCCTCCCGGAAGCCGCGCAGGATCAGGTAGCGCTCGGTCGAGCCCTTGCGGGTGGCTTCGGTGGTCGTCAGCTGCGAGCCGCCGAAGCGGCGCGCGAGGCGCTTACGGAATGCGGAGGCTTCGGGGCAGTCGAGCAGCTTGACGAGCGCGTCGCCGCCCGGGCGCAGCAGCTCCGGGATGCGCGCCTCGAGCGCCTCGAGGAGCGCCTCCTCGCGGGCCCGGTCGGCGTCTCGGACGCCCGTCAGCTTCGGCGCAGCGTCGGAGAGGACGACGTCGGCGGGGCCGCCGAGCTCGCCGAGGATCCGCTGCGAGATCGCGGAGTCGGCGAGGTCCCCCAAGAATGCGACCACGTTCGCATTCGGTAGCGGCGGCTCGATGGCCGTCACGTCGACCCCGACCACGCGGCCCCGCGGACCGACCGCGTCGGACGCGACCTGGAGCCAGCCCCCCGGCCAGCAGCCGAGGTCCGCGACCCGCTG
>DATAGA010000510.1:0-1640 GCA_036257215.1 Myxococcota bacterium | reverse complement strand
CGGTGACCGGGCTCACCGAAGCTCGGCTGGGAATCCCGCACAGGGTTGCTAAAGCAGGCCCCATGCGCGAGGCAGTCCTGCCGCGGGTCGCCGGCGAGCTCGACCTCGCGCGCCGCGCGCGCCGCCTCGGGGCGGCCGCCGCTGCGCTGGTCGCGCTCACGACGGGGCTGATCGTCCTCGGCGCGCTCGTGCGCGCCCACGGCGCGGGGCTCGCGTGTCCCGATTGGCCGCTCTGCTTCGGCGAGCTCGTGCCCCGCTTCGACTTCCACGTCGCGTTCGAGTACGCGCACCGCGTCGTGGCCGGGACCGTGTCGGTCCTCTTCGTCGCGCTCGCGGCGCTGGCCGTGCGCGAGCCGGGCTGGCGCGCGAGCGTCGCGCGCCCGATCGCGCTCGCCGTGGTCCTGCTCGCGCTGCAGGTCGTGCTGGGCGGCCTCACGGTGATGCAGCTCCTCGCCAGCTGGACCGTGACCTCGCACCTCCTCGTCGGGAACGCGTTCAACGCGACGCTGCTCTGGATCGCGCTCGCGCTCCGCTCCGCAGGGCGCGCAGGCGACGAAACGAGCGGACGGGTCCCGGCCGCGCGCGAGCTCGGCTCGGGTGCGCGGCGCGCCCTCTGGCTCGCGGCCCTCCTCCTCGCCCTCCAGCTCGCGCTCGGCGGCCTCGTCTCCTCGACCTACGCGGGCATGGCCTGTCCCGAGTGGCCGGAGTGCAACGGAGGCGTCTGGTTCCCCGCCTGGCGCGGGTCCGTCGGCCTCCACCTGGCCCATCGCTGGAACGCGTACCTGCTCGTCGGAGCGCTCGTCGCCGCGGCGTGGGTCAGCCGGGGCGCGGGGAACGTCGGTCGGCTCGCGGCACTCGCCGCCGCGCTCGGCCTCGCCCAGGCCGCGGTCGGCGTCGCGAACGTGCTGCTCGGCATCCCGGTCGAGATCACGGCGCTCCACTCGCTGCTCGCGGCGCTGCTCGTCCTCACGCTCAGCGCTGCGCACCACGCGGCGCGCTCCGCTCGCGGCGCCGCGCCGCGGGCCCGAACCCCCGCGCGGTGACAAGCGGAGCCCGTCCCCTACCCTACGGAGCCCCAGCGGGAGGCGGCGCCGAGCGGCGCCGGGAACCCGCCGGTCGAGGAGCGTGCGTGCGCGCGTACCAGGTGTTCGGCCGCATGAGCGACGAGGAGGCCGCGCGCTTCCTCGCGGTACTCGCCGACAAGGCGCCCGCCTTCCACGTGCAGGCCCTCGGCGCCGCCGCGGCCGCGATGCGCGCGCGGCCGCAGTTCGTCGTGAAGCTCGCTCCCGAGAAGCGCGCCGCCGCCGTGCGCCGCGCCCTCGCGCGAGTGGCCGCGAACGACGTCGCCGAGGAACTCCTCGCCGTCTACTTCCTCGACTGCCGCAAGGAAGTGCTCGTCGAGTGGCTCGACGCCGTGGGGCTCGAGCACGACGAGGGCACGCTCAAGACCGACGAGCCGCCGGAGCCGGACGGCAAGGCGCTGAAGAAGGCGGTCGACGGCTTCCGCAAGGCCGCCAAGGACGACGGCGAGCCCGGCGACCGCGCCGATCGCGAGCTCCTGCTGCGCGCCTTCGCCGCGCAGCGCGCCGTCAGCTGGCCCGCCCTCGAGCAGCAGCTCGGCGACTAGCAGGGGACGGAGC
>DATAGA010000508.1:0-5346 GCA_036257215.1 Myxococcota bacterium | reverse complement strand
GGCTTCGCGCTGCCGTGGGTGACGGGCGCGCTCGGCGACGCGGCCGGGGTGCGTGCCGCGGTCGCGTCGTTGGCGGCCTGGTGCCTGGCGCTCGCGCTCGCGGCCGCGCTGGCGCGCCGCGGCGAGCGCGCTCAGCGGGCGCGCGCGAGCACGTTCAGCGCCCCCTCGTAGTCGAGGACGCGCAGGCGATCCGGTAGGGGCGGCGCGGAGCATAAACCGCGTCGGGGCGCGAGGTTGCGCGGCCATCTCAGGCCCGGCTCGAGGCCGCCGCGGGCGCCCCGGCGCGCAGGCATGCCAGCGCCTCGCGCAGCGCGAGCACGACGTGGTAGACGCTCGTCGCGTTCTGCGCGTCGAAGAGCGGCCGGCCGGCCCGGTCGAGGTGCTCGCGCCAGCCGCCGTCGGGCCGCACGTAGCGCGCGAAGCAGCGCTCGAGCGCCGCGGCCAGGCGCTCGCGCTCGCCGCGCGCGGCCAGGGCCTTGAGGCGCTCGGTCTGGGGCCAGAGCCGCTTCGAGTCGCGCAGCACGCGGCCGCTCTTGTCGACCTCGTCGAAGGCGAGCCCGTCCTCGTCGAGCCCCGCGCGCTCGGCGAAGGCGAACAGGCGCTCTGCGAGCGCAGCGGCGCCGGTGTGCGCGCGCGCGGCGCCGGGGCGCAGCAAGAGCCACGTCCACTCGTAGTGGTGGCCAGGCTCCGCCAGCGCGCCCGCGGGTCCTGCGGCCGGACGCCAGTCGGCGTCGAAGTACTCGCCGAGCGCGCCCGAGGTCGGGTCGAAGAAGCGCTCGACCGCGAGCGCGACGAGCTCGCGCACCGCGTCGAGGAGCGCCGCGTCCGGGGCCGCCTCGTGGAGCGCGAGCAGCGCCTCGACCCAGTGCATGTGCGGGTTCTGCCGGCGCGGGTGCGCGTCCAGCGGCCGCCACGCGGCGTCGGCGGCCTCCACGAACCCACCGGCGCGCCGATCGCGCAGGCGCTCCATCGCGAGCGACGCGGTCGCGCGCGCCTGCGCGAGCGCGTCGGCGTCGCGCGCCGCGGAGCCGTAGTGCGCGAGCGCGAAGACGACGAAGGCGTGGCCGTAGCAGTCCTTGCGCCGGTCGAGCGGCTCGCCCGCCGGCGTGGCCGTGTGGAAGTAGCCGCCGTGGGCGCGATCGCGGAAGCGCTCGAGAAAGGCGATGCCGTGGGCCGCGAGCTCGAGCGCACTCGCGCCGGCGCCGAGCCGCGCGGCCTCGCTGAACGCGTAGATCTGCCGCGTCTGCACGAGCAGGCGCTTGTGGTCCTCGGCCAGCGGACGCCCGTCGCCGTCCAGGCGGTTGTGGAAGCCGCCCAGGCGCCGGTCCACGCCGCGCTCCGCCCAGTAGGGGACGAGCTCGCCGAGCAGGTGCCGCTCGAGCGCCGACGCGCTGGCCTCCATCGCCCCCTCGTCGGCGCGGCGGCGGCCGCGCCCGGCGGCTCAGGGTGACGTGCGCCGATCGGCGCGGCCAGCGCGCGGGCGGGCGCCGAGGAGCGTCGCGCCGAGCAGGACGAGGGGAAGCGAAGCCGGCTCGGGCACGAGGGCGACCTCGCGCTCGTCCACGCGGGGCGCCTCGGCGGCGCCGTGCACGCCTTCGAGCGGCCACTCGCCGGGGACGCCGAGCAGGCGCACGAGCGCGACGTCCGCCGCGTCGGCCATTCGGGGGCCGCGCGCGCCGCCGCGCGCGAGCTCGACGCGCAGCGAGGCGTGGCCGCCGGCGGGGACCGCAAGCCGCAGCGGCGGGAGCGGCGCGGCGAGCAGGGCATCCGGGGCGCCCGGGCCGAGTGCCGCGACGCGCTCGCCAGCGCTCGCGCGCGCGGCGCCGGCGGGGTCGCGCGCGCCGAAGCCGGCCGCGAGCGCGAGCGCGATCGTGCCCAGCGCGAGCGCCCGCCCCCCCATCGCCGCCCCCCGATCGGTGCCCGCGGCCGCTGACTTGAGGCGTTCGCCCGCCCCCCGCGCGCACGCAGCGTCGGCGCGCGGCGGTGACCCGCCGCCGTGCGCTCAGCGGCCCGGTTCGGCCGCCGGGAGGGCGCCGATCGTGCCCGCCGTCACCACCGCGTCGTACGCGCGGCGCAGCCCCGCGCGCGCGGAGGCGATGCGTTCGAGCAGCGCGGCGGCCGGGAGCCCCGGCTCGATCAGCTCGGCCATCGCGCCCAGGCGGGGATCGGTCGGGTCGAGCCGCTCCTCCGCGCGCCCCGCGCACCAGCGCAGCCGGCTCTCGACCCGACGCAGCAACGCGTAGTGTGCGAGGGGCGCCGCGGCCGGGCCGTCGCCGGCCGTGGCGCGCAGCAGCGACGGCACGCTCGGGAGCGGCGCGCGCGCGCGCTGGCGGCCGCGCTCGAGCACGCCGCCCTCCGCGAGGAACTCGGCGTCCATGAGCCCGCCCGCACCGAGCTTGAGCTCGACGGCGCGCGCCTCGTTCGTGCGCTCGCGCTCGACGCGCCGGCGCATGTCGGCGATCTCGGGCCAGCGCGAGCGGCCGCGCCCGAACACCCGCTCGTCGATGCGCTCGAGCGCCGCGTCCGCGGGCGCGAGGGCGCCCGCGATCGGGCGCGCGCGCACGAGCGCCAACGACTCCCAGGTGGCCGCCTCCTCGCTCTGGTAGGCGGTGAACCCGTCGAAGGACGTGACCAGCATCCCCTGCTTGCCCGAGGGCCGCAGGCGCGAGTCGACTGCGTAGGCGACCCCCGCCGCGGTCATCGTGGTGACGTACGAGATCAGGCGCTGCGCGACGCGCGAGGCGCCGGGCACGGCCTCGACGCCGCCGCCGCGCAGGAAGATGAGGTCGAGGTCGGAGTGATACGTGAACTCGCGCCCCCCGAGCTTTCCCATCGCGAGGACGGCGAGCTCCGGATCGGGCTCGGGCAGCGATCGGCTCGCGGCGCCCAGCGCGCGCCGGACGATCTCCTCCGCGACGCTCGAGAGGAAGCGCGAGACCTCCTCGAAGGAGGCGAGCCCGGCGAAGTCGGCGCACGCGGCGAAGAACATCTCCTCGCGGCGCAGGAGGCGCAGCTCGTCGAGGAACCGCTCGAGGTCCGCCGCATCGGCTTCCGCGTCGCCAGGATCCGAGTCGAGCTCGGCCGCGCGGCGCGCGAGCGCGCCGGAGTCGAGCGCGGCGACGCGCGCGAGCAGGCCCGGCCTGCGGAACGCGAAGCGCGCCTGCTCCGCGTTGGCCGCGGTCGCGCGCGCGAGACCCGCGACGACGCGGTCCGGCGCGGCGGCCAAGGCCTCCGCGCCGGCCGAGCTCTCCGCGAGCGCGGCGAGGTCCTTCGCGGCCGGCGCCAAGGCGCTCCCCTCGAGCGCGTCGCGCAGCCTCGCGCCCGCCACGCTCATGCGGCCTCTCCCACGCCCCGGAGTCGGCGCGAGCGCTCGCGCGCCGCCGAAGCGGTGGTGCTCACGCCGCCTCTCCAGGCAGGAGCTCGTCGAAGTGGCCGCGCACCTCGCTGCGCACCGCCGTCCAGGCGTCGAGCAGACGCACGCGCGCGGACTCGGCGTCGGCGTCGGCGTAGCCCATCCGGCGCGCGAGCGCGCGCTGGCCGCGCGCCTCGCGCGGCACGGTGTGGGTGCGGCGCTCCTCGTCGAGCTGCAGCGCGTGCTCGGCGCGGCGCAGCCAGACGTAGGCGTCCGCGAGCGCGGCCGCGGTCGCGGGCGGCAGGGCGCCGGCCGACGCGAGCGCCTCGAGCGCGTCGAGCACGTTGCCGGTCCGCACGCTCGGGTCGCGGCCGCCGACGAAGAGCTGGAGCGCCTGGACCAGGAACTCGACGTCGCGGATCCCGCCCGGGCCCTCCTTCAGGTCGTGGTCGAGGTCGCGCCCCGCGCTGCGGCGCTCGCGCTCGATGCGGTGCTTCATCGCGCGCACGGCGTGGAGAGCCGCGGGCGAGATCGAGCGGCGCCACACGAACGGCTCGAGCCCCGCGGCGAGCTCGCGCGCAGGCGCCTCGGGGCCGCCGACGTGGCGCAGCCGGATCAGCGCCTGGCGTTCCCACTCTGCGCCGAAGCTCTCGTAGTAGTCGAGCGCGGCGTCCACCGAGTTCGCGAGGGGGCCGGTCGGCCCTTCCGGCCGCAGCCCGAGGTCGACCCGGTAGCCGAAGCCGAGCTCGCCGCGCGCCTCGAGCCCGGCGCGCAGCGCGCGCACGACGCGGGCGACCTCGCCGTTGCGGGCCGCGTCCGCTTCGACACCGCCCGGTGACGTGTACACGAAGAGGAGGTCGACGTCGGACGAGAAGTTGAGCTCGCGCCCCCCGAGCTTCCCGAGCGCGAGGACGGTCGGCGGCGCGACCCCGCACTCGGCGGCCGCGCACGCGAGCGCCGCGGCGAGGCAGCAGTCGGCGAGGTCCGAGAGCTCGCCGAGCGAAGAGCGGAAGGGGCGAGCGGCCGCGTCGCGCGCCGCGATGCGCAGGAGCCCGCGGTACTTCGCCTCGCGGATCGCCTCCCACGAGGGCGCGACCTCGCCGGCCGCGGAGGGCGGGAAGCCGTCCCCGCCCGGCGCCGCGTCGGCCGCGAGGGCGGGCCGGGTGAGCACCAGACGGGCGAGGAACGCGCTCGTGCCCAGCACGCGCGCGAGGACGGGCAGGGCGGACGGCGGCGCGGCGCCGCCCGCGTCGAGCGCGACGAGCGCCTCCGCCGCCTCGGCCGGGCGCGGCGTGCCGAGCGCGGCTTCGGCCCAGCGCTCGAAGCCCTCGGCGAGCCGCGCGCGCGCGCGCGCCGCGGCGAAGGCCGCGAGCGCCCGCGCCGGGTCCTCCGCTCCCGCGCGAGCGAGGGCATCCTCGCCCGCCCGTCCGCTCGCGAGGGCCCGCGCCAACCCTTCGAGCTCGCTCATCCGCTGCGCCGACCCCCGCATCCGATCCCGGGCGACCCCGGGCGCTTCAAGATAGGATCGCCGCCGTGAGTCAAGCTCGCCCGAGCGGCGCGGCCGCTCCCGACCGCCGCCCGCTCTGCGTCGACCTCGACGGCACGCTGCTCGCGACGGACACCTTGCACGAGCTCGCGCTGGCGCTCGCGCGAGAGCGGCCCGTCGACCTGCTGCGGCTGCCGTTCTGGCTGGCGCGCGGACGCGCGGGGCTCAAGGCCCGGCTCGGCGCGCGGGTGAAGCTCGACCCCGCGCTGCTGCCCTACCGGCCCGAGGTGATCGCAGCGCTGCGCGACGCGCGCGCCGAGGGCCGCCGCTGCGTGCTCGTGACGGCGGCCGACGCCGCACTGGCCGAGTCGATCGCGGCACACCTCGACCTCTTCGACGAGGTGCTCGCGAGCGACGGCCGCGACAACCTGAAGGGCCGCCGGAAGGCCGACCGCCTCGTCGAGCGCTTCGGCGCGGGCGCCTTCGAGTACCTCGGCGACGCGGCGGC
>DATAGA010000495.1:0-2399 GCA_036257215.1 Myxococcota bacterium | reverse complement strand
GGGTGACCGTGGAACGCGTCGTCGGTGACCGTGAAGATCACCGTGCGGTTGAGCACGGGGAGCATGCGCTGCACGCAGGACGACATCGCGCGATCCCAGAGCTCGAGGTGGCCGCCGAAGGACTCGTCCCAGTCCTCGTTGAGGAAGAGCAGCAGGTTGAGCCGGCGGTGGAGCTTCGTGCGGCTGTGCACGTTGAAGTCCGCGTGGACGTGCAGGTAACCGCCGCGCTTGATCTGGTGGAGCCCGCCGCCCTCGAGATAGGGGTCCGAGGTGAGGCCCGGGATGCCGGTCATCTCCTCGAGGAAGCCGAGGAAGGGCGCGGCGTTGAGCTCGCGGATCAACGCGCGGATCGGCTCGGGCATCAGGTGCTCGTGCGGGAGGCCGAACTTCACCGCCTCGTCGCGCTCGCGGCGCACCCAGCGCTCGTCCGGCGCCGGCACCGCGCGCGCCGCCGCGCGCACGACGGCCTCGGGGAAGAAGTCGTCGAGCACCGCGTGCGGGAACGGCTCCGCCGCGGCGTACGCCTCGCGGCGCTTGCGCCCCTCCTCGGCGAGCCGGGCGGGCTCGAAGAAGCTGCGGAGCTCGCTCTCCACGGGACCTCCGCGGGAGAGCATCGCGGTCCGCGCCGGCTTCGCAAGGCGCGCCGCGCGACCGGAAGGCGCGCCCGGCTGCGGTACGCTCGTCCCGCCCGCCTCGTGAGGAGGACCCGTGACGCCGCGCCCCGAGCGCGCGGGCTTCGCGCCCGAGCGCCTCGCCCGTATCGACCAACACCTGCTGCAGCGTTACATCGAGCCCGGCAAGATCGCCGGCGCGCTCACCGCAGTCTACCGGAAGGGCGAGCTCGCCTGGCTCTCGCCGGTCGGCCTCGCCGACCGCGAGGCCGGCGCGCCGATGCGCGAGGACACGATCTTCCGGATCTACTCGATGACGAAGCCGATCACCTCCGTCGCGCTGATGACGCTCTTCGAGGAGGGCCAGTTCCAGCTCGAGGACCCCGTCGAGCGCTGGATCCCCGAGTGGAAGGACCGGCAGGTCTACGTGGCCGGCAACCACCCGCAGTTCGCGATGCGGCCCGCCGAGACGCGCATGACGGTGCGCCACCTCCTCTCCCACACCGCCGGGCTCACGTACGGCTTCATGGAGCGCACGAACGTCGACCGCGCGTACCGGAAGCTCGGGATCGGAACGTTCGGCAAGGGCCCGAGCGGCGACCTGCGCGAGATGATCGAGCTCCTCGCCGAGCTCCCGCTCGAGTTCTCGCCGGGGACGGCCTGGAACTACTCGGTGGCGACGGACGTCTGCGGCTACCTCGTCGAGCGCATGACGGGCCAGCGCTTCGACGACTTCCTGCGCGAGCGCATCTTCGAGCCGCTCGGCATGGAGGACACGGGCTTCTACGTGCCGGAGGCGAAGGCCGGCCGCTTCGCTGCGAGCTACACGCGCGGGGCGAAGAAGGAGCTCCTCCGGATGGACGACCCGCGCACGAGCGCGTACCTGCGCTCGCCGCGCTTCCTCGGAGGCGGCGGCGGGCTCGTCTCGACGGCGCACGACTACCTGCGCTTCTGCCGCATGCTCCTCGGCGGCGGCGAGCTCGACGGCGCGCGCATCCTCTCGCGCCGCACGCTCGAGCTGATGACCTCGAACCACCTCCCCGGCGGGCGCGACCTCAGCGAGACGTCGGTCGGCATGTTCAGCGAGGTCGCGCAGGCGGGGACCGGCTTCGGCCTCGGCTTCTCGGTGCTGCTCGACCCCGTCCGCTCGGGCGGCGGCTCCGCGGGCTCTTACGCCTGGGGCGGAGCGGCCAGCACGATCTTCTGGGTCGACCCGCGCGAGGAGCTCGTCGTCGTGTTCCTCACGCAGCTCTTCCCGTCGCGAACGTTCGACTTCCGCGGCCAGCTCCGCGCCATCGTCTACGGCGCGCGCGCCGACTGACGCCGTGCGCCTGCGAGCTCGCCTCGCTCGGCTCGCGGCGACCGCCGCCGTCGTGCTCGCCTCCGTGGCCGCGAGCCCGAGCGGCGGACCGGCTGCGCGCAAGGCCGCTGAAGCGGCGAGCGGCGCCACCCCGCGCAGCGACACGCGGTCGCGTACGCCGGCCGCCCCGGCGAGCGCCCTCGCGCGCGCGCTCGCACAGGACGCCCGTGCGCTCGTCGGCGCGGACCAGGGCGTCTACGTCGAGGCCGCGGACGGGACGGTGCTCGTCGCCCAGGCCGCGTCGCGGGCCGTGCACCCGGCGTCGGTGTCGAAGGTGCCGACGACGCTCGCCCTGCTGCGCGCGCTCGGCCCCGATCACCGCTTCGAGACGCGCTTCTCCGCGGCGGGGCCGATCGCGGACGGCGTCCTCCAGGGGAACCTCCTCGTCGAGGCGTCGGGAGACCCGTTCTTCGTGGACGAGAACGCGC
>DATAGA010000390.1:0-2089 GCA_036257215.1 Myxococcota bacterium | reverse complement strand
CGAGGAGGAACCGCGATGCCGACCTACATCATGCTGACGAGCCTGACCGCCCAGGGCGTGCAGACCCTGAAGGCGAACCCCGACCGGCTGCGGGAGGTCAATCGTGACGTCGAGGAGCTCGGCGCGAAGGTCGTGCACCAGTGGGCGACCCTCGGGCCGTTCGACTTCGTCAACGTGGTCGAGGCTCCCGACGCCGAGACGATCGCGCGCGTGTCTGTGGCACTCGGGGCGCGCGGCAGCGCCAAGCTCCAGACGCTGACGGCGCTGTCGGTGGACGAGTTCCTCTCGTCGTTCAGTCAGTAGCTGCTACCGCAACTTGCGCCGCGAGGCGCGCGTTCGCGACGACCAGCTCGCGGTTCACGTCCTGCGTGCGCCCGCCGCTGCGCTCGTGCAGGAACGAGAGCACGAATGGCGTTACCGCCTGGCCGCTGACGCCCTGCGCCTCCGCGGCCGCAAGCGCCTCCTCGACCAGCGGCTCGACGTCGATCCCGTCGTCGGGGTCGCGCGCGAGGAGCAGCGCGGCGCCGCCGAGCTCCCAGTGCGCCCGGGCGGTGCGCGCCCCGTCCTCGGGCGAGTCCACTCGTGCGGAGACAGGCGGGCCGCCGCCCGCGCTGTAGAAGAGCGGCAGCTCGCCGGTGCGGTAGCCGAGGACGGGGACGCCGAGCGTCTCGAGCAGCTCGGCGGTCGCGGGCACGTCGAGCAGCGACTTGATCCCGGAGGAGACGACGAGCGCCTGCGTGCGCGCGAGCTGAGCGAGGTCGGCGGACACGTCCGGCCGCTCCGCGTAGCCGCGGTGGACGCCGCCGATCCCGCCGGTGCCCACGAACCGGATTCCGGCGAGGCGCGCGGCCGCGAGCGTGCCGCCGACGGTGGTCGCGCCGAGATCGCCTCTCGCGGCGCAGGCGCCGAGGTCGCGCGGGCCGGCCTTGCGAGCCTCGGGGCCGGCCGCGCCGAAGCGCAAGAGCTGGCTCTCGTCGAGCCCGACGACGAGGGCGCCGTCGAGTACGCCGACCGTTGCGGCCACGGCCCCTTCGGACCTGACCGCCGCCTCCGCCGCCTGCCCCACCTCCACCCCCACCCCGGGCGGGAAACCGTGTGCGACGAGCGTAGTCTCGAGCGCGACCACCGCGCCGCCGTCGTGGAGGGCTTGTTGCACTTCAGGCGCTATTCGCAGCAGATCCGTCACGAAGGCACCGCCCCCAGCTGCCCGACGCAGCGCGCTGCCGCTTCGAGCCCGAGCTCGAGGCCGCCGACGAGAAAGCCCGCAGCCAGCGCGTCTCCCGCGCCCGTCGTGTCGACCACCTCGGCGCCGAGCGGTGCGTGCTGCTCGACGCCGTTGGCCGTCCGCACCTCGACGCCGCGTGAGCCGCGCTTGACCACCGCGGTCTCCGCCAGCGCGTAGGCGCCGCCGACCATCTCCCACTCGGGCTCGTTGGCGAAGACGACGTCGGGCGCCACCGCATCGAGGTTCGCGCGGAAGCGCTCGGCGCCGTAGGCCCGGATCGCGCTCCACGAAGACAGGTCGACCGCAATCCGAGCCCCGCGACCGCGCGCCAGACGCGCAGCCGCCAACGCGGCCTCCGCGATCGGTTCCGCCAGCAGCGCGTAGCCGGAGAGGTGGAGCCACTCACAGCCCTCGAACCAGCCCGCCTCCACCTCGTCCGCCCGGAGATCGGTGGAGACCCCACGGTCGGTCGCCATCGTCCGCTCGCCGTCTTCGGCGACCAGCGCCACCACGATGCCGGTCGAGCCCTCGACTCGAGGTCCGACGAGCTCGACTCCCCGCGCCTCCAGCAGCGAGCGCGCGAGCTCCCCGGCCGCGTCGTCCGCCCGCTTGGCGATGCAGCGCGCGGCATCGCCGAGCTCCACCACCCACGCCGCAACGTTCGCGGCCTGGCCGCCCGTCGCGAGCCTGGTCTCGACCGGCGTGTCGGCCCCGGGAGCCAGCGCGCCGGGCGAGCGGACGACCACGTCCAGCAGCACGTCGCCGAGGGTCGAGATCACGGAGCCAACCGTACAATCGCGCCATGGACCGCGAGACCCGGGCCGACCGCATCCGCTCGTTCGTGATCGGCGGTCTCGTCGGCGC
>DATAGA010000226.1:0-5570 GCA_036257215.1 Myxococcota bacterium | reverse complement strand
CGGGGGGTGCGGCGGCCCTCGGCGCGCGGCGCGGCGCCTGGGACGGGCCGTCACCTGCGCGGGCTGCCGGCCTCCCTCGCGCGGCCCGACCCGGGGCTCGCGCATCTGCTCGACGCGCAGGTGCGCGCACTCTCGAACCTCGCGAGCGGGCTGCCCTCGCCCGAGGCGCGCGCGCGCCTGCTCGGCGCGCCGCTCGAGGGGGCCCTGCGCTTCGCGCCGGGCCGCGCGCTGCGGTCGCTCGTGCGCCGTCGGCTGGAGCAGGCCCACGGCGAGGTGCGCGTCGCGCCCGGGCCCTTCGAGCTCGTCGAGATCGACGGGCACCCCGGCCTCGTGCTGCGCCGCGCGCGCGACGCCTGGCTCGGCCGCGCGCTGGTCCTCAACGCACCGGCGGGTCGGCTCGGCGCGTTCCTCTCCGAGGCGGGCGGCGAGGTGCCCGACTTCCTGCGCGTCGCGCCGCCGCCGCGCCGACGCGCCGCCATCCAGCTGCGCGCCGCGCCGGAGGTCCTGCCCGAGGCGATGGCCGACCGCGTCCTCCTCGTCGGCGACGACGCAGACCCCATCCGGGTGACGGTGCACCCCGGCGAGCGCGGCGCGCGCCACGTGGACCTCACCGCGTCGGCGGCCGTCGACGAAGGCGCCGACCTCGCCGGCGCCCACGACCGCCTCGAAGCCGCGGTAAGGGCGCTCCTGCCCTTCTCGGAGCAGCGGGTCGCCCGCGTGGCCGAGGCGCCGCGCCCCATCTGGGACGACGAGCTCGCCCTCGGCGACCCGGCCGGCGCGGGCGGCGGCTGGCCGACCGAGGTCGAGATCCGCGCGCCGCTCCGGCCCCCGGTCTTCGTGCTGCCCCGGGAGGAGCTGGCGGGCCTCGGGCCCGAAGGCGACCTTCTGCTCGGCTGGCAGGCGGGCGACGCGATCGCGGCCGCGCTGCCGAAGCCCGCGCTGGGCTGAGCGGGCCGGGTCGGCCCGTCCGCGCCGGCCGAGCCGCGGCGGGCCGAGGAGAGCGTCACGGTCGAGGCGACCACCGGCTTCGGGCGCGAGGCCGCGCAGGCGGCGGGGAGCGGCTCGACCGCGGGCAGCTACCTGCGGCTCTTGCGCTACGCGCGCCCGTACGTCGCGGCGCTCGTCCTCGGCATCGCCTGCTCGGGGGTCTACTCGGGCGCGCGCTACCTGCGCGCCTGGCTGGTGAAGCCCCTCGTGGACGACGTGCTGCCCTACGTGAGCACGGGCGGGATGCCCGGCCTGCGCGACGTCCTCGCGACCGTGCCCGGGCTCGGGAGCAGTGAGGCCGCGCCGCGGGCCACCCCGAGCCCCGCCGAGGAGACGGCGCGTGCCGAGCAGGAGCTGCGCACGCGCGTCGCGGAGCGCGCGCGGGAGAGCCTCGCGCTCATCCTGCTCGCCTCCGTCGCGCTGGTCGTGGTGCTCCCGCTCGCGCACTTCGGGCAGATCTACCTCGTCGACTGGACGCTCGGTCGCGTGTTGGTCGACATCCAGCAGGAGCTCTGCCGCAAGCTGCTCGCGCTCCCGCTCGGCTTCCACACGGGCGTCGCGCGCGGCGAGATGCTCTCGCGCACCATCAACGACGCGACCCGCGCCCACGCCGCGCTCGACCTCGTCTTCGCCGAGGTCGTGCAGAACGGCCTCGCGCTCGCCCTCGGCGTCGTGCTCCTGTGCTGGATCTCCTGGGAGCTGGCCCTCACCGTCGCGATCGCCGCCCCGCTCATCGCGCTCGTCATCGCGCTCTTCGGCCGCCGCATCCGCAAGGCGTCCAGGCGCCGGCAGGAGAGCCTCGCGGAGGTCACGCAGCGGCTGGTCCAGGTCCTGAACGGGATCAAGGTGATCAAGGCGTTCCGCGCGGAGGACGCGGAGGCGGGCCACTTCGAGCGCGAGAACCTGCGTTACTTCCGACGCAACATGAAGGTGGTGAAGAACCGCGCCCTCGCGCGCACTTTCGTGGAGGGCCTCAACAACCTGATCGGCGTCGTGGTCCTGCTCGTCGGCATGCTGCTCGTGCTCAACCACTGGGGGCTCTCGCTCGGAACGCTGCTCTCCTTCGCGCTCGCGATGCAGGTGACGTACCGCCCGATGAAGGACCTGACGAAGGCGTGGACGCAGCTCCAGGACGCGATGCCCGCGGCCGACCGCTTCTTCGAGCTGCTCGACGTGCCGAGCGAGCGGGCGGACGTCCCCGGCGCGACGCGCTTCACCGGCGTCCGCGAAGCCATCCGCTTCGAGGGCGTCTCGTTCTCCTACGGCCGCGAGCCGGTGCTGCGGGACGTGAGCCTCGAGGTCAAGGCCGGCGAGACGGTCGCGATCGTGGGCCGCACCGGCAGCGGCAAGACGACCTTGATGGACCTCCTGCTCGGCTTCTACCAGCCCGAGCGCGGCGCGATCTCCGTCGACGGCGTCGACGTGCAGCGGCTCGAGCGGCGCTCCTTCCTGGACGGCGTCGCGGTGGTGACCCAGGACCCGTTCCTGTTCGCGGGCTCGATCCGGGACAACATCCGTTACGGCGCGCGCGGCGCGACCGACGCGGAGGTGGAGCGCGCGGCGGCGGCGGCGCACGTGCTCGAGTTCGTCGACGAGCTCCCCGACGGCTTCGAGACGGACGTCGGCGACGCGGGCGTACGGCTCTCGGGCGGCCAGCGCCAGCGCGTCACGATCGCGCGCGCGATCGTGCGCGACCCGGCGATCCTCGTGTTCGACGAGGCGACCAGCTCCCTCGACGCGAAGAGCGAGCGCACCGTGCAGGAGGCGATCGAGCAGCTCCAGGCGGGCCGCACCACCTTCGTGATCGCCCACCGCCTCTCGACCGTGCGCCGCGCCGACCGGATCGTGCTGCTCGAGCGCGGCGCGGTCGCCGCCTCCGGCACGCACGACGAGCTGCTCGGCCGCAGCTCGCTCTACCGCGAGCTCGTCTCGCTCCAGGGCCTCGGCGACGCGCCCGACGCCGCGACCGCCTCGGCGTAGAGCGCCTCCACCTCGGCCGCGAGCCGCGCGGGCTGGAAGAGCGCCTCGGCCCGCTTGCGCGCGGCGGCGCCGAAGGCGCGGCGCTCGTCCGGCTCGCCGAGCAACCGGCCCCAGGCGGCCGCGAGCGCGTTCGGGTCCTCGGAGACGACCAGCCCGGTCTCGCCGTGGGCGACGATCTCCGCCAGCGACCCGCGCCGCGTGGTGACCGCGGGAATTCCGCAGGCCTGCGCCTCGAGCAGCGCGCGGCAGGTGCCGTCGCTCCCCGGGACGAGGAACGTGAAGACGTCGATGCAGCCCAGCACGTCGGCGTAGTCGTCGCTCCGGTACCCGGCGAACAGAACGCGCTCGCCGAGGCCGAGCCGGCGTGCGGGCGCCTCGGCGAGCTCGGCGCGGCGGGTGCCCCGCCCGACGACGAGGAAGTGCGCACGCGGCTCTGCGCGGGCGAGCCGCGCGAACGCTTCGAGCAGGAGGTCGAAGCGCCGGTGCGCCTGGACGCGGGCGACGATCCCGACCACGAGGTCGCCTGGCGCGAGCCCGAGCGCCCCGCGCAAGGCCGCGTCCGGATTCCGCGGCGCGAATCGGTCGAGGTCGACGGCGCCGAAGGCGCCGCGCACGGGCCGGCGGCCGCGGACGGGACGACACCGCTCGGCGACGCCCGGCGAGACGCACAGGAGACCGTCGCAGCCGGGCCCGAACAGCCAGCGGTCCCAGGGCGTCGCGGGAATCGGCTCGGCCTTGCGCCACGAGCGGACGACGGCCGCGCGGCGCCGGCCGGGGCGCAGCCCCGCGGCGCGCAGGGCGAGCGCGTGGTCGCGCGTGTGCCACGCGTGCAGCACCTCGGTCCCGGCGCGCTCGACCAGCGCGCGCAGCCGCCGCGCGTCGTCCCGGTCGCCGAGCGGGCGCACGCCGCGGCCGCGCGAGAGCACGAGCGCGGGCTCGAAGCCGCGCGCGCGCGCCTCCCCGGCGACGCCGCGCGCGCCGGCCTCGGGCGGCTCGGGGCACGCGAGCGAGACGTCGCAGCCGCGCTCGCGCAGGCCGACCGCGAGCTCGAGCATCGGACCCGCGGGACCGGTCCACTTCCAGTCCCCGGTCAGGAGCAGGACCTTCACGGGACCCCGCCGCGCGGGCGCCTGCTCACGCGCGGACGCGCTCCACCGAGAGGATCCCCTTGATGCGCTCGATCTCCTTCATGACGGAGGCGAGCGTGCGCACGTCGGCCACCCACAGGTCGAAGCTCTGCGTCGCGGTGCGATCGGGGTGGGTGCTCACGCGCGCGGCGCCGATGTTGATGCCCGCGGCCGAGATCGTCTTCGTGATCTTGGCCAGCAGGCCGGGCTCGTCGCGCGAGGTGACCTTCATCCGGATCCGGCGAGCGACCTGCGCCTCCGCGTCCCACTCGACGTCCACGCGGCGCTGCTTGTCGAGGTGGAACACGACCCGGCAGTCCTTCTGGTGCACGGTGATGCCGCGGCCGCGCGTCACGAACCCGACGACCTCGTCGCCGGGGATCGGGGCGCAGCAGTTCGCGAAGCGGACGAGCACGTCGCCCTGGCCTTCCACGCGGATCCCGGTGCTCGAGCTGCGCGGCGGGCGGCGGAAGAGGTCGCGCAGGAGCTTGGGCGCGCGGGGCGGCCGCGGCGCGCGCTGGGCCGCGGGCTCGGCCTCGGGCTCGGGGCGCCAGTCCGGCCGCAGCGCGCGCACTACGGTCGCGGCCGGGACCTTGCCGTAGCCGACCGCCGCGAAGAGGTCGTCGACGCCGCCGCGGGCGCGCACGCGCGCGACCTCGTCGAGCTCGCCGCGCTCGAGGACGCGCGGCAGCGAGAGCCCGGCCCGGCGCATCTCCTTCTCGAGCAGCGTCCGGCCCAGCTCGCAGGCCCGGGCGTTCTCGGCGACCCGGATCGCGTGGCGGATCTTGCTGCGCGCCTTGCCCGAGACGGCGAACTCGAGCCAGTCCTTGCTCGGGCGCTGCGAGGCGCTGGTCAGGATCTCGACCGTGTCGCCGTCCCGCAGCGTCTGGCGCAGGGGCACCATCTTCCCGTTCACCCGCGCGCCCGAGCAGCGCTCGCCGACCTGGCTGTGGATCGCGTAGGCGAAGTCCACGGGGGTCGCGCCCTTCGGCAGGTTTACTACGTCGCCCTTCGGCGTGAACACGAAGACGGCGTCCGGGAAGAGGTCGACCTTCAGCACGTCGAGGAACTCGTGGGGGTCCTCGAGCTCCTGCTGCCGCTCCATGAGCTGGCGCAGCCAGTCGAACTTCGCGTCCTCCCGTGAGCTGCGGTCGCCGGCCCCTTCCTTGTACTTCCAGTGGGACGCGATCCCGAACTCGGCGTTGCGGTGCATCTCCTGGGTCCGGATCTGCACCTCCATCCGCTCGCCGTACGGGCCGATCACCGTCGTGTGGAGCGACTGGTAGCCGTTGGGCTTCGGCAGCGCGACGTAGTCCTTGAAGCGCGCGGGAACGGGCGGCCAGGTCGAGTGGATGATGCCGAGCGCGCCGTAGCACGCGTCGCGGCCGCCTTCGAGCACCACGCGGAACGCCATCACGTCGTAGATCTCGTCGAGGCTCACGCCCTGGCTCTCCATCTTGTGATGGATCGACGAGA
>DATAGA010000293.1:0-2821 GCA_036257215.1 Myxococcota bacterium | reverse complement strand
GTCGCGCAGGAGGTGTTCCTCGCGCTCCACCGCGGGCTCGCCCGCTACGAGGGGCGCTCGAGCTTCGGCACCTGGCTCTTCGGCATCGCGTACCACCTCGTGTGCCGGCGGCTGCGACAGCGCGCGCGCGCGGCGTTCGCGCCGCTCGAGGCCGTCGAGCGCACCCCTGCTCCACTTCCCGGGGCCGAGGCGCGCGTCGACGCGGCCCGCGCGCTCGAGCGCTGCGCCGCGATCCTCGTCTCGGACACGAGCCGCGGCCAGCGCCACGCGGTCGAGCTCTGCATCGGCGGCTTCGCCGACGCCGCAGTCTCGAGCCCCGAGGCGCGCCGCGCACAGCTCCTGCGCGCACGCCGCCGCCTGCGCGAGCGCGTGCCGGGGCTGGAGGACGCACTGGGCTGAGCGTCGCTGCGGTCACGCCCCGCGCAGCAGCTCCTCCGCGATGATCATGCGCCGCACCTCGCTCGTCCCGGCGCCGATCTCGACCAGCTTCGTGGAGCGGTAGATGCGGTTGACCTCCATCTCCCAGATGTAGCCGCTGCCGCCGTGGATCTGGACGGCGTCGGAGGCGATCTGCGAGCACGCCTCCGCGGCGTGGAGGAGGGCGGCGGCAGTGAGCTTGTGCACCTCGCCGCGGCCGCCGGCGCCCTGCTCGAGGTCGTTGCAGGCGGCGAGCGCGCGGTAGGCGAGCAGCTTCATCGTCTCGAGCCCGACGTACATGTCGGCGAGCTTGGCCTGGATCATCTGGAACTCGGCGATCGGGCGCCCGAACTGGCGGCGCTGGCGCGAGTGGTCGAGCGAGAGCTCGAGCAGCCGCTCGGCGGCGCCGATCGAGATGGCGGCGGAGACCGCGCGCTCGAGGTCGAGCCCGCTCATGAGCACGACGACGCCGGCGTTCTCCGGACCGATCCGGTTCTCGACGGGGACGCGGCAGTCGTCGAACACGAGCTCGCCGGTGGGGCTCCCGCGGCAGCCCATCTTGATCAGCTTCTGGGCGACCGAGAACCCCGGGAAGCCCTTCTCGACGAGAAAGGCGGAGATGCCCTTCGGGCCGCGCTCGGGCGCGGTCTTCGCGTAGACGAGGATCACGTCGGCGATCGGCCCGTTCGTGATGTAGAGCTTGCGCCCGCTCAGCAGGTAGTAGTCGCCCTCGCGGCGCGCGACGCTCGCCATGCTGCCGAGCGCGTCGGAGCCCGCGCCGGGCTCGGTGAGGGCGAGCGCGCCCACCTTCGTCCCGTCCGCGAGGCCGGGCAGGTAGCGGCGGCGCTGGTCGGGGCTGCCGTTGCGCAGGATGTTGTTGACGCACAGGTTCTCGTGGGCGAGCCACGAGAGCGCGACGGCCTGGTTCCAGCGCGCGATGCCCTGCAGCACGAGCGCGCTCGAGAAGAGGTCGAGCCCGGGTCCGCCGTCCGACTCGGGAATCGTCACGCCGAGCAGGCCCGCGCGGCCGAGCTTCGGGAACACCTCGTCCGGCCACCACTCTTCGTCGTCCATGCGCCCGGCGAGGGGCGCGAGCTCGCTCCGCGCGAAGCGGTCGGCCAGCGCGAGCGTCGCCTCCTGATCGGGGGTGAGGGCGAAGCCCGGCACGGGCGAGGCCGGGGACGGGGCGGAGGGCGCGGTGGCCATGGGGCTGCCTCCGGGCGGGGTTGACGCGACGCTGGTGAGTCTGGTTTACTTCGCGGCCGACGTCAAGCGAGGAGGAGTTCGGCGGTGGCGCGGAGGAGCCCGTCAGCGGTCCGGCGATCGGCTCTCCGGAGTGAGTCCCGCTCACGACGCTCCACCCGTCGGCCCGGGCCCGAGCGCGCGCGCGAGATCCTGGCCGCGGCGCGCGAGGTGTTCTCGCAGAAGGGCTACGAACGCGCCTCGATGGCCGAGATCGCGGCGCGGGTCGGCGTCGTCGAGGGCGCGCTCTACAAGCACTTCGCGAGCAAGCGCGAGCTGCTCTTCGCCGTCATGCGGAGCTTCTACGCGAGTCTGATCGACTCGCTGCGCGACGGCCTCGGCGGCATCCACGGCGCGCGCAACCGCCTGCGCTTCGTGATCGGAAGCCAGCTGCGGGCCTTCACCGAGGAGACGGGCCTGTGCCGGGTGGTCATCTCCGAGATCCGCCCCCTCGACGGCTACGAGCAGTCGGTCGTGCGCGAGCTCAACCGCGAGCTCACGAGCTTCGCCCTGCGCATCCTCGAGGAGGGCGCGCGCACCGGCGAGCTGCGCGCGGACCTGCCGCCGCCCATGGTGCGCGACGTGATCTACGGCGGGATCGAGCACCTCTCGTGGACCGCCGTGATCGGCCGGCGCCCGCTCGACGTGGAGCGCGCCGCGGACGCGCTCACGGACCTGATCCTGCGCGGGGTGGGCGCCGGGCGCGAAGACGCGGCCGACGGCGTCGAGCGGCTCGCCGCCCGGGTCGACCGGCTGGAGGCGCTCGTGGCCGGCGGCGGGGGGACGCGATGAGCGTGCTGCGCTCGCAGCTCGACACGAGCTCCGACACCTATCGCGCCAACCGCGCGGCGATGGAGGCGCGCCTCGCCGCGCTCGAGGCGCTGCTCGACGCCGCGCGTGCCGGCGGCGGCGAGCGCTACGTGAAACGCCACCACGCGCGCGGGAAGCTCCTCGCGCGCGAGCGCGTCGAGCTGCTGCTCGACCCCGACGCTCCCTTCCTCGAGCTCTCGCCGATCGCAGGCGCGGAGACCGAGTACCTCGTCGGCGCGAGCCTCGTGACCGGAGTCGGCGTCGTCGAGGGCACCGAGTGCGTGATCCTCGCGAACGACCCGACCGCGCTCGGCGGCTCGATCAACCCGTACACGCTCGCGAAGATGCTGCG
>DATAGA010000210.1:0-6031 GCA_036257215.1 Myxococcota bacterium | reverse complement strand
TGCGCGTGCGCGTGCAGCAGGTGCCCTGGAGCGCGGCCCACGAGAAGCTGCTCACCGCGTTCGTCGCGGGCGCGCTGCCGGACCTCGTTCAGGTCGGGACGACCTGGATCCCCGAGCTCGCCGCGCTCGGGGCCCTCGAGCCGCTCGACGCTCGCCTCGCCGCGGCCGAGCCCGCGCTCGACCGCGCGGACTTCTTCGCCGGCGCGCTCGACGCCGCGAGCGAGCGCGGCGTGACGTGGGCGCTGCCGTGGTACGCCGACACGCGCCTGCTCTTCTACCGGCGCGACCTCTTCGCGGCCGCGGGAATCCCCGAGCCGCCCGCAACGTGGAGCGGCTGGCGGGCGGCGCTCGCGCGCGTCGCGGCGCCCGGCGGGCCCGAGCGCGACGCGCTGCTGCTCCCGCTCGGCGAGTGGGAGCTGCCCGTCGTCTTCGCGCTGCAGCACGGCGCGTCGCTCCTGCGCGACGGCGACCGCTACGGCGACTTCCGCAGCCCCGCCTTCCGCGCGGCGTTCGATTTCTACCTCTCGTTCTTCCGCGACGGCCTCGCTCCTCTCGCCGGCGCGACGCGGCTCGCGAACCTGCACCAGGACTTCGCGGCGGGGCTCTTCGCGGCGTTCCTCTCCGGGCCGTGGCAGCTCGGCGAGCTGCGGCGGCGGCTCCCGCCCGAGTTCGAGGAGCGCTGGGCGACCGCCGCGCTGCCCGCGCTCGACGCGCCCGGGTCGGACGCCGCGCCGGGCGTCTCGGTCGCGGGGGGCGCCGGGCTCGCCCTCGTGAAGGGCTCGCGGTGGCAGGACGCGGCGTGGAGGCTCGCGCTCTTTCTCGCAGAGCCGGCGCAGCAGGTGGCGTTCTACGAGCGCACCGGCGACCTGCCGGCCCGCCGCTCGTCCTGGGATGCACCCGTGCTGCGCGACGACGCGAAGGCGCGGGCGTTTCGCGTCCAGCTCGAGCGCGCTCGGGCCGCGCCGCGCGTTCCCGAGTGGGAGCGCATCGCGAGCCGCATCGCGCGCCACGCGGAGTCCGCTGCGCGAGGCAGCGAGAGCGCGGACGAGGCCGTCGTCGCGCTCGACCGCGAGACCGACCGGCTGCTCGAGAAGCGGCGCAGCCTGCTCGCCGCGAGAGCGCCGTGACACCCGGGCTCTGGTTCGCGGCGCCCGCGCTCGCGGCGATCGCGCTGTTCTTCTTCGTGCCCGTCGCTGCGGGGCTCGGGCTCTCGCTCACCGACTTCGACCTCTACGCGCTCGCCGACCCGGCCGTGCTGCGCTTCGTCGGGGCGCGCAACTACGTGGAGCTGTTCCAGGATCCCGTCGTCTGGACGGCGCTGCGCAATACGCTTGTGTTCGTCGTCGTCGGCGCGCCGCTCTCGGTCGCGGTGAGCCTCGGCGCGGCGCTCCTCCTGCAGAGCCGCGGTCTGCGAGCGAAGGGGCTGTTCCGGACGCTGCTCTTCCTCCCGGTCGTCACGACTCTCGTCGCCGTCGCCGTCGTGTGGCGCTACCTCTACCACCCCCGCGTGGGACTCCTGAACCACGCGCTCGGCGCCCTCGGCGTCGCGCCCGTCGACTGGCTCGGCGACCCGCGTTTCGCGCTCGCGTCGCTGATCGCGCTCGCGGTCTGGAAGAACTTCGGCTTCAACATGGTGATCTTCGTGGCGGGGCTCCAGGCGATCCCCGAGCGCCTCTACGAGGCGGCGCGGCTCGACGGCGCCAGCCGCGCCCAGCTGCTGCGCCACGTGACGCTCCCGATGCTCGTCCCGACGACGAGCTTCGTCCTGGTCATGACCTTGATCGGCCACTTCCAGCTCTTCGCCGAGCCGTACGTGATGACGCAGGGCGGCCCGGAGGACGCGACGCGCAGCCTCGTGCTCCTCATGTACGAGCAGGGCTTCCGCTGGTGGAGCCTCGGCCAGGCGGCCGCGCTCGCGTTCGTCCTCTTCGCCCTCGTGCTCGGGGTCGGGCTCGCCGCGCGCGGGCTCGGGCTCCTGCGCGTGGGCGGGGGCGCGGAGGCTCGCGCGTGAGGCGGCTCCTCCTCCACGCCGCGCTCGTCGCGGCTGCGGCGCTCACGCTCGCGCCGCTCCTCTGGATGGTCTCGCTCTCGCTCATGCCCGCGGGGGAGGCGACGGCGCTTCCGCCGCGTCTCCTCCCGTCGGAGCCCACGCTCGAGCACTACCGCGCGCTCTTCACGCGGCTCCACCTCGCGCGCGCTGCCGGCAACAGCGCGCTCCTCGCGGCGTCGATCACGGCCGTGAGCCTCGCGCTCAATACGCTCGCGGGCTACGCGTTCGCGAAGCTGCGCTTCGCCGGGCGCGAGCGAATCTTCCGCGGGCTCCTCGCCGCGCTCGTGATTCCCGGCCAGCTCGGCATGCTGCCGCTCTTCCTGCTCCTGAAGGAGCTCGGGCTCGTGAACAGCTACCTCGGGGTGATCGTGCCGGGCCTGGCCAGCATCTTCGGCATCTTCCTCGTGCGCCAGTACGCGCTCGGCATCCCCGACGCGGTGCTCGACGCCGCCCGCGTCGACGGCGCGAGCGAGCTGCGCGTCTTCCGCTCGGTCGTGCTGCCGCTCCTGCGGCCCATCCTCGTCACGCTCGCCGTCTTCACCTTCCTCGGCGCGTGGAACGACTTCCTGTGGCCGCTGATCGTCCTCTCCGACGAGGACCTCCACACGCTGCCCGTCGCGCTCGCGAACCTGCTCGGCGAGCACGCGCAGGACGTGGAGCTCATGATGGCGGGCGCGGTGTTGACGACGCTCCCCGTCGTCGCCCTCTTCGCGCTCTTCCAGCGCCAGTACCTGGAGGGCATCGGCGCCGGGAGCGTGCGCTAGTGGAGCAGGCGCGCGCGCGGGCGCGCCGCGCGACCCGCGCTTCGGTCGCGCTCGGAGCGGTCGCCATCTTCGGGGTCGCGGCTGCGGCCGGGCGTGCCGTCGAGGCGCCGACGGCGGTCGAGCCCGAGCTGCCGCCGCCGAGCGCGAACGAGCGGCTCGCCGCAGAGGCCCGCGCCGCGCCGCCCGGGCTCTACCCGCGCTGGCTCGCGGGAGAGCAGTCGTACTGGACGGTGGTCGGGGCGCCGGACGACGAGCGCGAGGCCGCGCTCTCGGAGGACGGCGCGCTCGAGGTCGACAAGGAGGCGTTCACGCTCGAGCCGTTCCTCTGGCTCGAGGACGCGGAGGGGCCGGCCGCGGGCGACGAGGAGAGCGACGGAACGAAGCGCGGCGAGGCGCGGCTCCTCACCTGGCGCGACGCGCGCGCGACGCAGTCGCTGGCAGACGGCGAGCTCCCGCTTCCCTCGGTGCGCTGGGAGGCGGGCGACGCTGTGCTCGAGGTGCGCGCGTTCGCGGCGGGAGCGGCGGGCCGAAGCTCGCTCCTCGCGAGCTACACCGTCGAGAACGCGGGCGCCGTGCCGCTGCGCGGGGCGCTCCTCGTCGCGTTGCGCCCGATCCAGGTGCTGCCGGCGTGGCAGTCGCTGAACCTCGCGCCCGGCTTCGCGCCGATCTACCGGATCGACGCCGACGGCGGGCTCGTGCGCGTGAACGGCTCGAAGCGCGTGCTGCTGACGACGCCGCCCGACGGCTTCGGGGCCGCCGGCGCGGGCGACGCGCCGCTCGTCGAGACGCTCGCGCACGGGCGCGTGCCCGCGCGAGCGACCGCCCGCGATCCCGAGGGCCACGCCGGGGGCGCTCTCCGCTACGCGTTCGACCTCGCGCCGGGCGCGGCGCGGACGGTGCACGTCGAGGTCCCGTTCTACGCCGGGCCCGGCCCCGAGGCGCCAGGCAGCGAGAACGGCGCGGCCCGCGTCGAGGCGCTGCGTGCCGAGACGGCGCGCGCGTGGCGGGCGCGCCTCGACGCCGTGGCGCTCGACCTCCCGAGCGCCGCGGACGACGTCGAGCGCGCCGCGCGCTCGAGCCTCGCGTGGATCGAGGTCCACCGCGACGGCCCGCGCCTCCAGCCGGGCTCGCGCAACTACGAGCGCTCGTGGATCCGCGACGGCGCGCTCACGTCCGCGGCCCTCCTCGCGTTCGGCCGCGAGCCGCTCGTGCGCGACTTCCTGCGCTGGTACGCCCCACACCAGCTCGCCGGCGGCAAGACGCCCTGCTGCATCGACGCGCGCGGCGCGGATCCGACCCCCGAGCACGACGCCGACGGCGAGCTCGTCCACGCGATCGCGCTCCACCACCGCTTCGCTCGCGACGTCGCGACGACGCGCGCGCTATGGCCGAACGCCGTCGCGGCGATCGGCCACCTCGACGCGCTCCGGCGCGAGCGCACGACCGACGCGTACCGCGCGCCCGCGCTGCGGCGCTTCTACGGCATCCTGCCCGAGTCGATCAGCCACGAGGGCTACGCGAAGCGGCCGGTGCACTCCTACTGGGACTCGCTGTTCGCGTTGCGCGGGATCACCGACGCGGGCTGGCTCGCCGGCGTCCTCGGCGACGAGGCGCGCGCGGTCGAGTACACGGCCCTGCGCGCGACGTTCGAGGCCGACCTGCTCGCCTCCTACCGCGCGACGATGGAGCACTTCGGACTCGCCCACCTTCCGGCGTCGGCGGACCTCGGCGACTTCGACCCGACTGCCACGGCGGTCTGGCTCGCGACAGGCGGCGACCCGGAGGCCCTTCCCCAGCCGGCCCACGCGCGCACGTTCGACGACTACTTCGAGGAGCTCGACGCGCGCCGCCGCGGCGCGCTCGTGCGCGAGGCGTGGGCGCCCTACGAGCTGCGCATCGTCGAGGCGTTCGTGCGTCTAGGCCGGCGCGAGCGCGCGGAGGCGTTGCTCGCCCTCGCGCTCGACGACCGACGCCCACGCGGCTGGAACCAGTGGCCCGAGATCGTCTGGAGCGACGTCCGCGCCCCGCTCTTCCTCGGGGACCTGCCCCACGGCTGGATCGCGTCCACCTTCCTGCACGCGCTGCGCACGTTGCTCGTCTACGAGCGCGAGCGCGACGGCGCGCTCGTCGTCGCCGCCGGCGTGCCGTGGGCGTGGCTCGCGACCGGCGAGCCGCTGCGCGCCGCGCGCCTTCCGACCTGGTGGGGAAGGCTCGACCTCGAGCTCGTGGCTGCGCAGGAACCGGGCGGCGGCGGCGCCGCGGGCTCCCCCAGCGTCTCGCGGCTCCGCGTGCGACTCTCCGGCAGCGCCGCTCCGCCCGGCGGGATCGAGCTGGCGCCGCCCACGCGGGGTGTGCTCCGGTCGGTGACCGTGGCGGGCCGACCGGCTCCGGTGTCCATCCCGGTGCGCGTGGACGCGCTGCCGGCGGAGGTCGAGCTCGTGTTCGAGGCAGGCCCGTGAACGACGACGAGGCACAGGACGTGCTCCATCGACTCCACGACGAGGTGGACCGCGCGGCGGGCGCGCTCGCGGCCCGGCACGTCGGGCGGCTGCGCTGCGGGCGCGGCTGCGCAGCCTGCTGCGTCGACGGCCTCGGCGTCTACGAGGTCGAGGCCGAGCGCATCCGGCGCGCCCATGGCGCGCTGCTCGCGAGCGGGACTCCCCACGCGCCGGGAGCGTGCGCGTTCCTGGGCGCCGACAACGAGTGCCGGATCTACCCGGACCGCCCCTACGTGTGCCGCACGCAGGGGCTACCGCTGCGCTGGCTCGCCGAGGCGCAAGAGGGCGGAGAGATCGAGGAAGGGCGGGACATCTGCCCGCTCAACGCCGCGGGTCCCCCGCTCCACGAGCTGCCCGAGGACGCCTGCTGGCTGCTCGGTCCCGTCGAGCAGCGCCTCGCGGCGCTCGAGCACGCGCGCGACGGCGGCGGCCGGCGCGTGGCGCTCCGCAGCTTGTTCCGGCGGACGGCGTGAGGGACGCTCCGCCGAGCGCCGAAAGAGGCTCCGTGTCGCTGGGCTCGCTCGCACCTTCGAGACCCATGCTCGCGCGCTCGCTGCTGTGCGCGCTGACCGCCGCTGTCGTCGCCGCCGGGGCGGACGCGGCGGCGCCGGACTGGAACGCGCTGGCCGGCGTCGCGGTGCCCGAGATCGTGACGCTGGACGAGGACGGCTCGGAGCGCGTGACGAAGCTCTGGCTGGTCGTCGTCGACGGCCAGGGCT
>DATAGA010000203.1:0-4764 GCA_036257215.1 Myxococcota bacterium | reverse complement strand
GCGGCCCGCGATCGCGGCCGCCAGGACGAGCGGCGCGGGGAGGTAGCCGTCGTCCGAGGCGTGGTGCTCCGACACGACCACCGCGAGTGCGCCGTTGCGCTCGCCCCACTCGGCCATGTCGAGCGCGGCGGCGTAGAGCTCCGCGGCGGGCGCTCCCGTGGCGGGCGCGCGCAGGTCGAAGCGCAGCGTGAACACGGCCCGCTACTTCCCCTTCGGGAGGGTCGAGTACCAGTCGAACTCGGTGCGCTTCACCCAGCCGGGGGGAAGCCCGCCGCCGCCCATGCGCTTCTTCATGCCGTCGGAGAGCTTCCCGTCCTTCGCGAGCTCGACGAACGTCGCCGTCGCGTTCGCGAAGTCGAAGAAGTCGCGCTGCCAGCTCCACTGGAAGCTCCCGCCGTAGCGGAACCAGGAGCCGCCCGTGCCGGCGATCTCGTACGGCGTCCCGTCGTTCCGCTTCACCGGCGCGAGCTGGCGCCAGACGCCGATCACCTCGCCCTGCTGGTCGTCGATCAGGACACGCACGTACGGGTACGTCCACTTCTCGAGGCCCGCCATCTCGGTGCCGAACACGAGCCGGCGGATCTCGTCGCGCCCGCGCGCCACGAACTCGTGCATCGGGCCGGTGTTCCAGGAGTAGATCGCGTCCTCGGCGTAGAAGTCGCCGAGCGGGCCCCAGTCGCCGGTCTCGCCGGCGCGGTCGTTGGCGGCGACGAAGCGCCGCACCATCTCTTCGAGCTCCTGGCGCGGAAAGGCGGGCATCGATCCTCCTGGCGTTCGCGGGGCGCGCCCGCGGTCACTCTTCGTCGAAGGCGAGCGCGTGCGTCGGGCAGTACTGCACCGCCTTGCGCACGCGCTCGTAGAGCTCGGCCGGCGGGCGCTCCGCGAGGAGCGCCACGCGTCCGGTGGCGGGATCCAGCCGGAACACCTCGGGCGCCTCGAACACGCAGACGCCGTGTCCCTGACACAGGTCGCGGTCGACGCGCACGCGCGCGCCGCCCGCCGCTGCGACGGCCTGCGCAGCGCGTGCGCCGGACCCCGCGACCTCGCTCGCGCGCGCCGCCGCCCGGCGCCGGTAGCGCACGCGGCACGGCTGGGCGAGCTGGACCACCATCTTCGAGTGGTCGGCGCGGTAGCTCTCGGGCGGCTGCGCCAGCTCGAACTCGTAGCGCCGCAGCAGCACGCTGAAGATCGCCTTCAGCTGGATCATCGCGAACGGCGCGCCGACGCAGCGGTGGCGCCCGCCGCCGAACGGGAGCCACGCGAACATGCGCTCGTCCTCGTTCCGCGGCGCCTTGTAGCGGTCCGGGTCGAAGCGCTCGGGCTCGACGAAGTGCTGGGGCAGTCGGTTCGAGACGGCGGGGGACACCGCCACGGTCTTCCCGGCGCGAATCGTCCAGCCCTTGTAGTGGAAGTCGGACGCGACCTTGCGCATCAGCAGGATGAGGGGCGGGTGGAGCCGCAGCGCCTCCTTCGCGACGCACTCGAACTCCGGGATCTCGCGCAGCGCCTGGTAGCTGACCTCGCGGCCGTCGGCGTAGAGCTCGTCGAGCTCGCCGACGACGCTCCGCACGAGCTGCGGATGGCGCAGCAGCTCGATCAGCGTCCACGACGCCGCCGTCGACGTCGTGTGGTGCCCGGCGAACATCATCGACACGAACATCCCGGTGATGATGTCGACGGGGTAGCGCGGGCTGCCGTCCGGCTTCTTGAGCCCGCGCAGCACGGAGAAGAGGTCCTTCGCGTCCGAGCCCGCCGCCTCGCGCCGCTCGAAGATCCGCTGGAGGATGGCGACGAGCCGCCTCCGTGCGGCGTCGCGGCGGCGGAAGGACGGGAGCGGCAGGTAAGGGTTCACGTACGCGAAGGCGTCCGTGCCCTGCTCGAGGTCGTGGAAGACGGGGACGAGCTCGGACGTGAGCTCCTCGCGGAACTCCTTTCCGATCAGGCAGGCGCTCGACGTGTAGATCGTGAGCTCCGCGAAGAAGTCGAGCAGATCGACCTCGCCGCTCTCGCCCCAGCGGTCGATCGCGCGCTCCGTCTCGGCCGCGATCACGTCGGCGTGGCCTCGCATCGACTTGTCGCGCAGCGCGCTGTTGCGGAGCGACTGCTTGCGCTGCTCGGGGGTGGCGTCGAACACGACGCCGCGGCCGAAGATCGGCGTCATGAACGGGTACGCCGCGGCCTGGTCGAGCTGCTCGTCGGGAGCGCGGAAGAACGCCTCCTGCGCCTCCTCGCCGGAGAGGAGCACGACCGGCTGGCGCGCGAGGCGGAACTCGCCCACCTCGCCGCACTCGTCGTGCACGCGCCGGAAGAGCTCGATCGGCGCGCGGCGCATCTCGAGCAGGTGGCCGAGGAGCGGCAGCCCGCCGCGCAGGCGCGGCGGCTCCGCGCCGCCCGACGCCGCGCGGGCGTGGGCCGCGCGCGTCGGCGCCGAGGGATGACCGACCGCCGCCATGGCCGCTCCTACGCCTTCTTCCGCGGGAGCGCGATCACTTTGGTCTCGAGGTACTCCTCGAACCCGGCGACGCCGTTCTCGCGCCCGACGCCGCTCTGGCGGTAGCCGCCGAACGGCGTGTCGACGTCGAACCACATCCCGCCGTTCGCGGAGAGCGTCCCCGTGCGGATCCGGCGCGCGACGGCGAGCGCGCGCTCCTCGTTGGCCGAGGTCACCGCGCCGGAGAGCCCGTAGATCGAGTGGTTGGCGATGCGGACCGCGTCGTCGTCGTCCTCGTAGGGGATCGCGGCGAGCACGGGGCCGAAGATCTCCTCCTGCGCGATGGTCGCGTCGGGGTCGACGTCGGCGAAGAGCGTCGGCTCGACGTAGAAGCCCTTCGGCAGGTGCTTCGGCTTCCCGCCGCCCGTCAGGAGGCGCGCGCCCTCGCGGCGGCCCTTCTCGATGTAGCCGAGCACGCGGTCGCGCTGGCGCGCGCTCACGACGGGCCCCATGAGGTGCGCGGGGTTCGTGGGGTCGCCGTAGGCGAGCTTCTCGAACGACGCCTTCGCGAGCTCGAGGCCCTCCTCGTAGCGCGAACGCGGCAGCAGGAGCCGCGTCGTGATCGCGCAGCCCTGGCCGGCATGGGTGCAGATCGTGGCGACGCCGGGCAGCACCTTCGAAAGATCGGCGTCGTCGAGGACGATGTGGGCGGACTTTCCGCCGAGCTCGAGGAACACCTTCTTCACCGTGGCCGACGCGCACTCCATGATGCGCCGCCCCGTCTGCGTGGAGCCGGTGAACGTGACGAGGTCGACGCGCGGGTCGGTGGAAAGAATCTCTCCCACACCGTGGTCGGACGAGGCGACCACGTTCACGACGCCCGGCGGGATGTCGGTCTGCTCCGCGACGATCGCGCCGAGCGTGGTGGCGCTCCAGGGCGTGTCCGGGGCGGGCTTCAGCACGATCGTGTTGCCGGCCGCGAGCGCCGGCCCGAGCTTGCAGAGGTTCAGGTAGAGCGGGAAGTTCCACGGCGTGATCGCGCCGACGACGCCCGTCGCCTCGCGGCGCAGGACGCGCCGCTGCGGCTGGCCCATGAAGCTGATGTCGCGCATCGGGCGCTCGTACTCGTAGCCGCCGGCGAGCTCGGCCCAGTACGGCATCGCGTCGATGAAGGTGTCGCACTGGACCGCGTAGGTGAGCAGGATCGGCGAACCCGCTTCCGCGACGACGATCGCGCGCAGGCGCTCCTTCGCCGCCTTCAGCGCCTCGCCGAGCTGGGTCAGGCACTTCTGGCGGAAGGCGTGGTTCGTCGACCATTCGGTCTCGTCGAACGCGCGGCGTGCCGCGGCGACCGCGGCGTGCATGTCGTCCTTCGTGCCGTCGGCGCAGACGCCGATGACCTCTTCGGTGGCGGGGTTCACGTTCTCGAACGTCGCCCCGTGGCTCGCGCCGACGAGCTTTCCGTCGATCAGGTTGCGGGTCTCGGGATCCAGGGCGGCCAGCGCCACGGCGCGTCCCTCCTCGCCTAAGTGTTGAATTCCTTCTTGCGTCCGCCGGGCATCACCTCGACGAGGGCGGTGTACGACTCCTCGACGGGGGTCTCCAGCACGCGGACGATCGCCTTCGCCGCGCTCTCCGAGGGCATCCAGTGCAGGTGCCGCTGCAGGCCCCAGTACCTCCAGGCCTCGAGCGCCTCCTTCAGCACGGCGTGGTCCATGCGCGCGCCGAACTCGCTCCCCGTCGGCCCGATCCGCACGACGAGCGAGCGCACGCCCGTGCCGTCGAGCTCCATCGCGAGCACGCGCGCCAGCGCCTCGAGGCCCGCCTTGGCCGCGCTGTAGCCCGCCTGGTAGGGACGCGGCCGCACGGCGTTCTCGCTCGTCACGAACAGGAGGTCGCCGTTCCGGCGCTCGAGCATGGCCGGGATCGCGCGGCGCGCGAGCAGCATCGGCCCGAGCAGGTTCACGTCGAGCTCCGCGCGCAGGTCGTCTTCTTTGGCGTGCTGGAGTCGGTTCAGGATCGACATGCCGGCGTTGCTCACCACCGCGTCGATCGGACCGAGCACGGCGGTCGCGGCGGCGTAGAAGGCCTCGATGGAGTCGGGCTGCGAGACGTCGAGCGCGTGGAAGAGCGCGCGCCCGCCCGCGGCCTCCGTCGCGCGCGCGACGTCGCCGAGCCGGTCCAGCCTGCGCGCCCCGAGCGCGACGTGCCAGCCGCGCCGGCCGAGCTCGACGGCGGTGGCCGCGCCGATCCCCGACGAGGCGCCGGTCACGAGCGCCGTGCGAGGCGCCCCGCTCACGCGTTCCACCGGATCGGCATGGCGGCGAAGCCGC
>DATAGA010000193.1:0-8441 GCA_036257215.1 Myxococcota bacterium | reverse complement strand
AGCTGGTGGTCGCGCTCGAGGCGCGAGCGCCACGCCACCCCCGAATTGCCGCCGCCGTGGGCCGGAGGGGTCTCGCCGCGGGTGCACGCGAGCGCGACGGCGAGCGCCGCGCCGACGAGCCCCGCGCGCGGCACGCGCCGCCGGGAGGGCGCTCGGCGGGCACGGCCGTCGGATCGCCGGGCCGCGCTCCGCGAGCGCGCGGAGCCGTTCAGAGGCGGCCGTCCCAGACGCGCCGCTCGTCGCTGCGCGGATCTTCGTCGGTCGCGAAGCTGCGCCCGAAGACGCGCGTGACGCGCCGGCTCGGCTCGTACGCGGGCCAGCCGGGGTCGGCCGAGGCCGCGAACCGAAGCCACGCGTCCATCATCGCCGCGGAGAGCGCCTCGACCTCGGGCCCCTTCCCGGCGAACTGGTCGCCGTTCGGAAGGTCGTAGGTCCCGAAGACGAACGGCAGCTCGATGGCGTGGCAGGCGCCGAGCACGCCCCCGAGCATCGGCGACTCGTGGTCGACGCGGTACGCGAACGTGCGCGGCTCGCGCGCGGCCTGCGCCTCGGCGAGCCGGATCGCCGGCACCGTGAAGGTGCGGTCGGTGTGGATCGCCGCGTACAGCTCGAGCGGCGCGACGCTCTCGCCGCGGCTCCGCCGCGCATCGCGGTACGTCGCGACCAGCCGGTCGGCGTCGACCTCGGGCACGTCGCGCCCGAGCCGCGCGAGCAGGCCCGCCTCGTCGAGACCGCCGAGGGTGGGATCCATCAGCGTGAAGAGCTTCCACTCGTCGCGCGTCGTGCCGGTGAGGAGCGGGACGCCGTCCGCCGCGCCCTCGCGCACCGCCTGGAGCGCCGGAACGGGCAGCGAGTCGCCGTCGACGACGGGCATGAAGGGCAGCAGCCCGACCGCCGTGCCTAGCCCGATGGTCGTCTGCGCCTGCGATTCGATCAGCTTCGACGCCGGCATCTCGCGCAGCGCGCGTGCCGCGTCGCGGCGCTCGACGCCCAGCGCCTCGAGCAGCTTCTCCGCCACGCGCGTCGCCACCTCGGTCGTGTGGAAGTGGTGGCAGGCGCCGCTCTGCGGGATGGCGGCCTGGAACAGGCCGCGCGCGGAGGGCATGCCGAGGAGCGTCCCGACGCTCATACCGCCCGCCGACTCGCCGAAGATCGTGACGCGCCGCGGGTCGCCGCCGAACGCCTCGATGTTGCGCGCGACCCACTCGAGCGCGGCCACCTGGTCGCGCATGCCCGGGTTCGACACGGCGCCGAGCTCGGGGCAGAGCTCCGCCAGGTGGAGGAACCCGAGCGCGCCGAGCCGGTAGTTCACCGTGACGACGACGACGTCGCCGCGTCGCGCGAGCCGCGCGCCGTCGTACACCGTCTGCGAGCCCGACCCGATCACGAAGCCGCCGCCGTGGATCCACACCAGGACGGGCTTGCCGGACCCGCCGTCCGCGGGTGTCCAGACGTTCAGGTACAGGCAGTCCTCGTCCTGGCGCCCGACGTCCATGCCCGGGAGGGGAAGGATCATCGGCGCCTGCGGAGCGCTGCCGCCGAAGGCTGTCGCGTCGCGCGTCCCGGACCACGGCGGCGCGGGCTGGGGGGCGGCGAAGCGCCGCTCGCCGACCGGCGGCCGGGCGAAGGGGATGCCGAGGAACGAGCGCACGCCCGCCGCCTCGCTACCGGCCAGTCTTCCGCTCGGCGTGTCCAGCACGACGCTCATGCGCGCTTCCTCCTCCAGGGTCGGCCCAGGATAGCCCGGGCGGTGCCCCGTCCCCCACGCCGCCGCCCGATCGCGCCGCGATGTGATAGAAACGAGGCTCTTGGAGGGCCCATGAGCGAGCGGACCGCGACCGTGCGCCGATTCATCGATTGCTGGAAGACCCGCGATCTCGATCGGATCATGGGCTTCTTCAGCGAAGACTGCGTCTACCACAACATCCCGCTCGACCCCGTGAAGGGGCCGGAGGCGATCCGCGCGGTGCTCCAATCCTTCGCCGGGATGTCGACGGCGATCGAGTGGGAGCTGCACCAGATCGCCGAGGGGGAGAGCGGCATCGTGCTGACGGAGCGCACGGACCGCTTCGAGATCGGCGGGCGCTGGATCGCTCTCCCCGTGATGGGGGCCTTCGAGGTCGAGGACGGCAAGATCCGCGCATGGCGCGACTACTTCGACCTCGCGCAGTTCACGAAGCAGATGCCCGGCTCGCCCGCATGACGATCCGGGCGCTCACGTTCCACGGCGCCGGCGACGTGCGCCTCGAGTCGCGCCCCGACCCGACGCCGCCCGATCGCGACGGCTGCGTCCTGCGCGTCGAGCGCGCCGCGATCTGCGGCTCGGACCTCCATCTCTACCACGGCGCCCTACCCCAGGCGGAGCTCGGCTTCGCGATCGGCCACGAGTTCGTCGGCGAGGTCGTCGAGGTCGGCGCCGGCGTGCGGCGCTTCCGTACCGGCGACCGCGTGCTGTGCTCGGGCGTCATCGGCTGCGGCACGTGCGGAGCCTGCCGCGCGGGTCGGGTTGCGCGCTGCGAGCAACGCGTCTCGCGCGTGTTCGGGATGGGCGCGGCGCTGCCCGGCGGCCAGGCCGATGCGGTCGCCGTCCCCGTCGCGGACACCTCGCTCCACCCGATCCCGGACGGCGTCTCCGTCGAGCAGGCCGTGCTGCTGACCGACATCCTGCCCACCGCGTGGTTCGGCGCGAAGAACGCGGAGCTGCGCCCGGGGCAGAGCGTCGCCGTGGTCGGGCTCGGACCCGTGGGACAGCTCGCCGTCGAGTGCGCGCTCGTGTTCGGCGCCTCGCGCGTCTTCGCGGTCGACCGCATCCCCGAGCGGCTCGCCGCCGCGGCCGCGCTCGGCGCCGTCCCGCTCCAGCCGGACGCGGCCGCGGAGGCCGTCCTCGCAGCGACGGGCGGGCTCGGCGCCGACGCCGTGATCGAGGCCGTCGGCGCGGACGCGTCGATCCAGCTCGCGCTCCAGCTCGTGCGCCCCGCCGGCGCGGTCTCCGTCGTCGGCGTGAACCTGCGGCTCGACTTCCCCTTCCCGATGGCGCTCGCGCTGATGAAGAACCTGACGTTCCGGATCGGCGTGTGCCCGATCCCGCAGTTCTGGTCGGAGCTGATCCCGCTCGTGCAGGCGGGCCGGCTCCGCCCCGAGCGCGTGTTCACGCACCGCCTGCCGCTCGCCAAGGGAGCGGACGCGTACCGGCTGTTCGACGAGAAGCGCGACGGCGTGCTGAAGGTATTGCTCGACCCGCGAGCCTAGGAGCTCATGGAAGCCCGCATCGACGCGCTGGTCTCGCAGCTCTCCCTCGAGGAGAAGGTGTCGCTCGTCGCGGGGTGCGACCTCTGGCACACGCCCGGCGTCGCGCGGCTCGGGGTGCCCGGGCTCAAGGTCACCGACGGGCCGAGCGGCGCGCGGGGCGGGATGTTCACCGGCGGCCTCACCTCGGCGAGCTTTCCCTGCGGGATCGCGACCGGGGCCACGTGGAACGTCGAGCTCGTGCGCGCGCTCGGCGAGGCGCTCGCCGACGAGACGCGCAGCAAGGGCGCCGAGGTGCTGCTCGGCCCGACGGTGAACCTCCACCGCCACCCCCTCGGCGGACGTCACTTCGAGAGCTACTCCGAGGACCCGGTGCTCTCCGCCGAGATCGCGGTCGCGTGGATCCGCGGGCTCCAGTCGGGCGGCGTCGCGTGCTGCGTGAAGCACTACGTCGCGAACGACAGCGAGTTCGAGCGCATGACGATCAGCTCGGACGTCGCCGAGCGCGCGCTGCGCGAGCTCTACCTGCTGCCCTTCGAGCACGCCGTGAAGCGCGGCAGCGCCTGGTCGCTCATGTCCGCCTACAACAAGGTGAACGGCACCTACGCGAGCGAGCACGTCGAGCTCCTGCGCGGCGTGCTGAAGGGCGAGTGGGGCTTCGACGGCGCCGTGATCTCCGACTGGTTCGGCACCCACGACGGCGCGGCCTGCGCCCGCGGCGGGCTCGACGTCGAGATGCCGGGCCCGCCCCGCCACTACGGCTCCGAGCTGCTCGGCGCGTTGAAGAGCGGCGCGGTCGCCGAGGCGGACCTCGACGAGATGGTGCGCCGCGTGCTGCGGCTCGGGCAGCGGACGGGCGCCTTCGAGCGCGCACGAGCGGGGGCGGAGCGGCCCGCCGAGCGCAGCGACGACCGGCCCGAGCACCGCACCCTCGCGCGCCGCCTCGCGACCGAGGCGATCGTGCTGCTGCGCAACGAGGGCGGCGCGCTGCCGCTCGCCGGCGGGCGCCCGCTGCGGCGCCTGGCGCTGATCGGTCCGAATGCGCGCTACACGGCGCTCCAGGGCGGCGGCAGCGCGCGGGTGTCGCCGCACTACGAGGTCTCGGCGCTCGCGGGCCTGCGGGAGCGCGCGGAGCGCGCGGGGATCGAGCTGACCTACGCCGCCGGGTGTACGAGCCACAAGCGCCTCCCGCTGCCCGACGCCGCCTGGCTCGCGCCGGCCGGGGGCAGCGGTCCGGGACTCTCGCTCGAGCTCTGGAACGGGCTCGAGCCCGCCGGCGCGCCGGTCGCGGCGCGCACGCCGCGGCGGCTCGAGTTCACCTGGCTCGGCGAGGTCGCCGACGGCGTCGATCGCGCATCGTTCTGCGCGCGGCTCTCGGGGCGCTTCACCCCGCCCGAGGCGGGCCGCTGGGCGTTCTCGCTCGCCTGCGCCGGGCGCGCGCGGCTCTACGTCGACGACGCGCTCGTCGTCGACGCCTGGGACCGCTACGAGCGCGGCGACTCGTTCTTCGGACTCGGCAGCGCCGAGGCGATCGGCCACGCCGAGCTCGCCGCCGGGCGGCCCGTCGCGCTGCGCGTCGAGTACGCGCGGCGCGAGGCCCCGTTCGTGGCGGGGCTGCGCGTCGGCTGTCTGCCTCCGGTCTCGGACGACGCCTTCGCGAGCGCGGTGGCCCTCGCCGAGGCGAGCGACGCCGCGGTCGTCGTGGTGGGAAGCGACGCCGAGTGGGAGAGCGAAGGCCACGATCGCAAGGACCTCTCGCTGCCCGGCCGCCAGGCCGAGCTCGTGCGCGCGGTCGCCGCCGCGAACCCGCGCACCGTCGTCGTGCTGAACACCGGCGCGCCGGTCGACGTCGAGGGCTTCGACGCCGCCGCCGCGCTGCTCCAGCTCTGGTTCGCCGGACAGGAGGCCGGCCGGGCCCTCGCGGACGTCCTCTTCGGCGACGCCGACCCGGGCGGACGCTTGCCGACGACGTGGCCGCGCCGGCTGCAGGACACGCCCGCCTTCGCGAGCTACCCGGGCGAGCGCGGCCACGTGGCGTACGGCGAGAACGTCTTCGCCGGCTACCGCCACTACGACCTGCGCGGCGTGGAGCCGCTGTTCCCGTTCGGTCACGGGCTCTCGTACGCGCGCTTCGCGTTCGGCGAGCCGTCGGTCGAGCTCGAGGAGGAGGCCGGGCCCGGGGGTCGCGTACGCGTGCGAGCCACGCTCGAGGTGACGAACGTCGGCGAGCGACCCGGACAGGCGGTCGTGCAGCTCTACGTGGCCGACCCGGTGAGCACGCTGGCGCGCGCGCCCCAGGAGCTGCGCGCCTTCGCGAAGCTCTCGCTCGCGCCCGGCGAGCGTCGCACGGCGCAGCTCGTTCTCGGCACTGCCGCGCTCGCCGCCTGGGACCCGGCGCGGAGCGCGTTCGTCGCGGAGCCCGGTGCGTACGAGCTCCGCTTCGGCCGCTCGTCCCGCGACGTCTTCGCGCGCGCGGCGATCGAGCTCGCGCACGAGCACGTGGAGGGGCCCGCGCGGGAGCTCTGACGCGGGTGCGTCCGCGCGCGGCGAGGAGGGGGTTCGTGTCGCATCGCCATCGCAGGGCCTCGCGCATGCGCAGCGCGCTGGCCCTCGCCGCCGTCGTCGTCGCCGCCTGCGGGGAGCTGGAGGGGCCGGGCGAGATCCGGGGCCGGACGCCGATGCCGGCCGAGGAGCTCGCGTCACGCGCGCGCCCGGCGCGCGAGGCGAACCCCGACGCGTCGAAGCAGATCCTCTTCGGCGACCTCCACGTCCACACCACCTACTCGACCGACGCGTTCATGATGAGCCTGCCGCTCGTCCAGGGCGAAGGGCCGAACCCGATCTCCGCCGCGTGCGACTACGCGCGCTACTGCGCCGAGCTCGACTTCTGGAGCATCACGGACCACGCCGAGGGGCTCACGCCGCGGATGTGGAAGGAGATCAAGGAATCGATCCGCCAGTGCAACGACGTGTCGGGCGACCCGGCGAATCCCGACGTCGTGGCGTTCCTCGGCTTCGAGTGGACCCAGATCGGCCAGACGCCGGCCGACCACTACGGCCACAAAAACGTGATCCTGAAGGAGACGGCGGACGCGAAGGTGCCGCCGCGCCCGATCCACTCGGACAGCTTCGCCGCGCAGGCGATGCGGCAGCGGCCGCCGCTCGCGTTCCAGCTGCAGCTTCCCTGGCGCGATTGGGACAACCGCGAGCGCTACTTCAACTTCGGCGCCATGAGCCGCGAGCTGCGCGGCACGCCGCGCTGCGCCGACGACGTGGACACGCGCGAGCTGCCGCTCGACTGCTCCGAGGGCGCCGCTACGCCCGAGCTCCTCTTCCGCAAGCTCGACGAGGGCGGCTACGACGCGCTCGTGGTCCCGCACGGCACGACGTGGGGCATCTACACGCCGCCCGGCTCGGCGTGGGACAAGCAGCTCACGCCGGCGCAGCACGACGCGGACCGGCAGACGCTGATCGAGGTGTACTCGGGCCACGGCAACTCCGAGGAGTACCGCGACTGGCGCGACGTCGAGTTCGACGCGGCGGGAAACGAGATCTGCCCGGGGCCTCGCGACGGCTACGAGCCGTGCTGCTGGCGCGCCGGCGAGATGATCCGCGAGCGCTGCAAGGCGCCGGGCACTACGGAGTGCGAGGAAGCCGTCGTCGCGGCGCGCCGGCTGTATCTCGCCGCGGGCGTGAACGCCCGCTTCACCGTGCCCGGCGCGACGGTCGAGGACTGGCGCGACTGCGGCAGCTGCCCCGACTGCTTCGTGCCGGCGTACAACTACCGGCCCAGGAGCAGCGTCCAGTACATCATGTCCCTCGGCCGGCCGGACGCGCCAGAGGGCGCGCGCCAGTTCCGCCTCGGCTTCCTCGCCTCCAGCGACAACCACTCGGCGCGCCCCGGGACGGGCTACAAGGAGCGCGACCGGCTCGACACCACCGAGGCGCGCGGCGCCCGCGACCGCGCGATCTACGAGTTCCTGACGCCCCAGGCCGGCGAAGAGAAGTCCGCGGTCGCCCGCGACTTCGACACCCTGCGCGGATCGCTCTCGCCGATCCAGGTCCTCGATTTCGAGCGTCAGGCGTCGTTCTTCGCGAGCGGCGGCCTTGCCGCGGTGCACAGCGCCGGCCGCTCGCGCGAGGCGATCTGGGACGCCTTCCTGCGCAAGGAGATCTACGGCACGAGCGGCCCGCGCATCCTGCTCTGGTTCGACCTGCTGAACGGCGACGCGCCGCGGCCGATGGGCTCCGAGGTGCGACTCGCGGAGGCGCCGCGCTTCCGCGTGAGCGCGGCAGGCGAGTTCGAGCAGCAGCCGGGCTGCCCCGAGTTCGCCGAGCGCGCGCTCCCCGCCGAGTCGCTCGAGCGCCTGTGCCGCGGCGAGTGCTACCACCCGGGCTCGAAGCGGCTGCGCGTCGAGCGCGTCGAGGTCGTGCGTATCCGCCCGCAGCGCGACCCGAGCGAGCCGCCCGGCTCGCTGATCGAGGATCCGTGGCGGGTCCTGCCCTGCCCTCCCGGCGACGTCTGCACCGTCGAGTTCGACGATCCCGAGTTCAGCGCCGGCGCGCGCCCCGCCCTCTACTACGTGCGCGCCATCCAGCAGCCCACGCAGGCCGTGAACGGCGCGGGCCTGCGCTGCCGCGAGCGCGACGCATCCGGCGTCTGCCTCGCGGTCGATCCGTGCTACGGCGACTTCCGCACGCCCGCCTCCGACGATTGCCTCTCGCCGGTGCAGGAGCGCGCGTGGTCGTCGCCGATCTTCGTGGACCCGGCGTAGCGGCCGGGCTCTCACGAGGGACGCACGGCGCGGAGTCGCGCGTGCGTCCCGGTGTACACTGACGGCCTCGCGAAGGACGCCGCATGCCCCACTACGCCTGCATGGTCCAGGCCGGTCAGAGCGCGGAGCGCTGCCGAGACCGCCTCGCAGAGGGCCTGCGCGAGCTCGCACGGGACGCGTTCGGAGACGCGCCGGAGCAGGTCGAGATCCAGTGGATCTCGATCCCGGAGGGCTTCGGGTTCACCGCGGGCGAGCCGAGCACGTCGTCGCTCGTGGTGCGCTCGGTGCCCGTCGGGTACCCCGAGCCTCGGCGCGAGGCGTTCATGGCGAGCGTCTGCCGACTCTGGCAGGACGTCACCGGCTGCAGCGCGGACGAGATCGTCGTGACCGCGCTCGACGGCCCGCTGCCCCTCTAGCCGA
>DATAGA010000125.1:0-5182 GCA_036257215.1 Myxococcota bacterium | reverse complement strand
CCGCGACGTCTCGCAGGTGCCGTGGTACGACGTCTTCGGCACGTTCAAGATGGCCGTCGTGCTGCAGCAGATCTACGCGCGCTTCGCCAAGGGTCAGACGCAAGACGCGCGCTTCGCCGGCCTCGAGAACGCCGCGGCAGGCCTCTTCGAGCTCGCCGCGTCGCGCCGGCCGTAGCAGTGGAGGACCCTCCACTCTTCCCCGTTCGCCAGCGTTCTGGCGACGCCCGGCACTTCGGCGGCCGGTCTGCAGCTCCAATCATGTTGGGCCGGCAGCCAGCTGCGCAGCTCGTCGGAGGAAGCGTGAACGTCGACGGCAGCTGCCACTGCGGAGAGATCACGTACGAGGCGGTCGTGAACCCTGGAGGGTGGCGATCTGCCATTGCACCGACTGCCAGATACTTACGGGGTCCGCCTATCGCGCGACGGTGCCTGCCTCTCCAAAGAAGATCTCGTTCTGCGAACGGGGCAACCGAAGATCTACGTGAAGACGGCCGAAAGCGGGGCGAAGCGCGCGCACGCGTTGTGCCCGAATTGCGGGTCGCCCTTCTATTCGGCGGCCGTCTCGGACGCAGAGTTCTATTCGCTCAGGGTCGGCTGCCTTCGACAGCGGGCCGAGTTGCTGCCAGCGAGACAACAGTGGTGACAGTCTGCGCTGCCTAGGGCAATGAACTTGCTGGACATCCCGAAGGTACGCCGGCAAATGAATGCGGAGGACATGCAGTGAGCTTCGACTCGCGCCTGGTGAGCGGCGTGGCGTGCGTAGTGCTCGCATCCCTTCTCGCATGCTCCGCAACGATGGGCGTGCGTCCGGAGGGCGACGTCATCCGAACCTCGGGGAGCATTCGATTCGAGGTGTACGAGGGCGCCGTCTGTGGGGACGCCGGGTCTTCTCCGGTCGGGCGTTGCTCGCGTGCGACGTATACCGGCGGGCTCCGGGGGGTCGGCCATACCGCGATCCAGCGGCTAGAGGCCGTAGCGCCCGACGGCATGTTCTTCGTCACCGAGAACGAGGTGCTCGGTCTGACCGACGGACAGCTGCGAAGCCTGGTCAACGCCGTCTTTCACAGCAAGTCGCCGGATGGCGAGGTGGCGAGCCTACACACCATCACCGGAGGCACTGGACGCTACGCCGGCGCTTCGGGCCACATCCAGCTCTGGCGAGCGCACGGCGAACGGTTCGACTACGTGGCGGTGGTCCGCCTCGGAGCCGCGGAGACAGCACCACCGCGAGAATGATTCAGGCCCGCGCCTTCGGGTCGAGCGCGCGCGCATTTGCCGTCGCGCGGGTCGCGCCGGCGGCGTCGCCGGCCTCGCGCAGCACGATCCCGAGGCGCAGGTGCGCGACCGCGTCGCGCGGATCGAGCGCCACCGCACGCTGCAGGTGCTCGAGCGCGCGGGCGGGGTCGGGGGGGTTCTTCTTGAACAGGCACCAGCCATACGCGCCCTGGTACGCGGCGTCCTCGGCCCAGAGCGCGACGGCGCCCTGCGCGAGCTCGAGCGCCTGCTGGAACTGGCCCGCGCGCATGAGCAAATCGGCCTTGCGGTAGAGCACCTCGGCCTGCGCCACGCGGTCGGCGTCGATCTGCACGTGGCCGTCGAGGCTCGCGTCGTAGTCGCGCCGGCGGGCCGGGTCGGAGAGGACCTCGTGCGCGCGGGTGATGGCGGCGAAGAGCTCGTTCGCGTCGCGCTTGAGCGCCTCGAGGCCGAGGCGCGAGAGCGCGTCGGGGTGGAACCGCTTCGCGGCCTTCAGGTACGCGCGCTTGACGTCCGCGGCCGCGGCGCCGCGCGCGACGCCGAGCAGCGCGTAGTGGTCGAGCTCGTCGAGCCGGCTGCGGCGTTCCGCGATCTCGGCCTCGAGCGCCGCCGCGAGCGCGTCGTCCTTCGCCGCGCGCGCTGCGCGCGAGGCCGCGGCCTCGACATCGGCGGTGCGCGCAGGGCGGTGCGCGACCTCGATCTCGATCAGCGGCTCGTCGCTCGCCGGTGTCGCACCGCCTGCGGCCGCCGCGGACGCATCGCCCGACTCGCCGGCAGCGTCGCCGGCCGCGGCCGCGGGGGTCTCGCTCCACGCGAGCGCGCCGCACGCGTCGAGCACCCAGAGCGCCGCGATGCGCGAGCGATCGCCGGTCGCCCCGAGCAGCGCCCAGGCCGTCTGGCTCCCGTCGAGCGCGCCGAGGAGCGCGTCGACACCCGCACCGCGCTCGAGCCGCGCCGCCGCGCGCTCGAAGTCCGTGCCCGGGCGCGGGTACGCGCGCAGCCGGCCCTCGAGGTCGCCGAGCAGGCGGTCGGGTCGCCACTCCGTAGCGAGCATGCGCTGCACGACGGGGAGCGGGTCGATCCGGAGCGGCTCGCTCCCGGCCGGCGCCGACGTGTCGCCCTCGAAGCGGAAGGCGCCCGCCTCGAGGCGGGCGAGCGAGACGAGCCGCCGCGCCAGCAGGTCCTTGCGCGCGAGCACGAGGTCGCGCGGCGCGACGGCGCGCAGCGAGAGGAGCGCCGCCTCCTCCGAGATGCTCTGCGTCTCGCGCGCGGCGCGGGCGCGACCGGCCGTGGCGGCGTCGATCGCGCCGCGCTCGCGCAGGAAGTCGATCAGCCCCGGAGCCGCCGGCTCGCAGGCGCAGTCGACCGGCATGCCGCGCAGCCAGGCGACGCGCGCGCGCTCGCGCCCGGGGCCCTCGAGGACGAGCGTTCCGGTCGCGCCCGCCGCGGCGAGCTCGACGAGCAGGCGCGGCACCGGACGCGCCTCGAGGCGGCCGGTCGGGACGGGCGGGCCCGTGGCAGCTGCGTCCACGCCTCGGTTTCGGGCGATCGCGCCGGGTGCTTGACCGGCTGCGCCGCCCGCCGCGGCGCGCGCCTCGGCTACCCCGCGGCGCGCTGTGCCTGCGCGATCTGGAAGCCCGCTGCGATCGCCTCGGGCAGGTCCTTGCGCACGAGCGCGTGGGCGCGCTCGAGCTCGGCCACGACTCCGGCGGAGAGCGGCGAGACGCCGGCGAGGATCGGCTCGGCGCCGAGGCCCGCGACGGCGTCGAGGATGCGCTCGAGCGCGAGGGCGCCGAAGCCCTGGTCGATGATCGCGCCCGCGAGGTCCACGATCACGACGCGCACGCCGCGCGCGTCGCGGTCACGCGCGATGAGCTCGAGAGCACGCAGCGACTCGTCCGCGCCGGCGAACGGCACGACCATCACCGGGCCCCACACGTGGATCGCCGGCGAGCCGCGCTCGAAGCCATCCATGCGCGCCGGCTGGGGGAGCGCGGCCACGCGGCGCGCCACGAGCTCGTGGAGCTGGAGGAAGGGCAGGGCGGCAGCCCGCCGAGCCGCGGCGCCGCGGCGGCGGCGCCAGGTCGACGCCTCGAGCGCCGCGAAACGGCAGGTGCGGGCGCCCGCGGCGCAGCAGCGCGTCTCGACGGCGACGGCGTCGACGGCGAAGACGCCCGAGAGCCACCCCGACGTATAGCCCGCGCTCGCGTGGCAGGCGGGCTCGTCGGTGCCGCCGAGCGCGGCGAGCACCGCCTCCGCCTCGTGGTGCTCGGGCCAGCTCCCCGCGAAGGCGATCCCGCCGTCGCGCGCCGGGGCGGGCGCGAGCCGCATCGGAAGCCGCGTGAGAACGGGGAGTCCGCCGGGCCGCGGCGAGCTCGCGCCGATCTCGCGCACGAGGCGGCCGGCGTCGAACAGCCCGCGCGCGAAGCCGAGCTGGAGCAGGACGGCGGCGGCGCCGCCCGCTCCGAGCGAGTCGCGCAGCTCCGCGTGCAGGGCGCCGAGGAAGGCCGCGTCGGCGAGGAAACGCGGCTCCTCGAGCAGGCTGCCTTCGAGGTCGATTCCGAGCGCGTCGAGGGCGGCGTTCACGCTAGACCTCTAGGAACGCGTAGATGTCGAACTTCTGGTCCTTCTGGATGAAGTCCTCGGCCTCGCGCTCGAGCAGGCGCAGGCACGCCTCCACGCAGGTCGGGTCGAACTGGCTGCCCGCGTACTTGTGCAGCTCCCGCACCACGACCTCGAGCGGGAGACCGCTGCGGTAGGGCCGGTCGCTCGTCATCGCCTCGACCGTGTCGGCGACGAGGATGATGCGCGAGGGCAACGGGATCAGGTCGCCGCGCAGCCGGTCGGGGTAGCCCTTGTCGGAGCCGTCGTACCACTCGTGGTGGTGGCGCACGCACTCGACGACGTCCGCGAGGAACGTGACGGGCTCGAGGATCTTCGCGCCGATCTCCGGGTGGCGCTTGATCTCCTCGTACTCCTCGGGCGTGAGCCGGTCGGGCTTCGTGATCACCGCGTCGCGGATCCCGATCTTGCCCACGTCGTGCAGGAGGCCTGCGATGTAGACGCGCTCGATCAGCTCGCGCGGCAGCCCGATCTCGCGCGCGATCTTGGACGCGTAGACCCCGACGCGCTCCGAGTGGCCGCGCGTGTAGGCGTCCTTCGCGTCGACGGCCTCGGCGAGCGTGCGGATGGTCTGGATGTACGCGGTGCGCAGCTCGGCGTGCTTCTCCGCCAGCTGCTTCGTGCGCTCGCGCACCTTGTGCTCCAGGTTGCGGTTCATGTCCTGGAGCTTGAAGTTCTGCTCGCGCGTCACCTGGTTCAGCCGCTTGATCTCCTCCTTGAGATCGAAGTGGTCGAACGCCTGGCGCAGCGTGGCCTTGAGCTCCTCGTCGTTCCAGGGCTTCGTGATCAGGCGAAAGATCTCGCCGCGGTTGATGGCCTCGACCGCGACGTTCATCTCCGTGTAGCCGGTGAGCATCATGCGGACGAGGTCGGGGTGGCGCTCGCGCACGACGGCGAGGAGGTCGACGCCGCTCATCTCGGGCATGCGCTGGTCGCTGACGACGACCTGCACCGGGCTCGTGTCGAGCAGCTCGAGCGCTTCCTGCGGGCGCGAGGCGGCGAGCACCTCCCACGGCTCGTTGCGCAGCAGGCGCTTCACCGCCTTCAGGATGTTGAGCTCGTCGTCGACGAACAGGACCGCGTGCTTCCGCATTCCCCGCACCCTCCGGGCGCAGCCCGCCCGGGGCCGTGCTCTTCAAGGCGCGTGCCAAGCGCCGCGCCAAAATCCGTAGTCGAATCGGTCGGTTGCCCGTCCATGCGGGCCGCGCTGCGAGCCTCGCAGTCCCGCGCTCGGGATCCCCGTGCGCGGCTCGGGGGAAGCGCCTGCGCAAGTTGCCGGCGCGTTTCCGCACAGCTGCTCGCGCAT
>DATAGA010000114.1:0-1885 GCA_036257215.1 Myxococcota bacterium | reverse complement strand
ACCTCGTCGTGGTCGACACGCGGAAGCGTCAGGTGCGAGTCGGCCGCCGTGTCGCCGTGACCGGGGAAGTGCTTGCCGCACCCCAGCACGCCGGCGGAGCGCAGGCCGCGCCAGAAGGCGAGCGCATGCTCGGTGACGTCGGCCGGCGTGCGCCCGAAGGCGCGGCGGCCGATCACCGGGTTCTCGGAATTCGTGTGCACGTCGAGCACCGGCGCGAGGTCCCACTGCACGCCCAGCGCGGCGAGCTCGCTCCCGAGTGCGGCACCCACGGCTCGGCTCGCGGCCGGCTCGCGGGCATCGCCCACCGACAGCATGTCGGGCCACTCGGTGAGCGGCGCGCGCAGACGCTGCACCGCGCCGCCCTCCTGATCGACGGCGACGAGGAGCGGGAGGCCCCGCGGTGCGGCGCCGCGCAGCGCTCGCACGAGCTCCGCGACCTGCGCCGGCGCCTCGACGTTCGGGCGGAACAGCAGCGCGGTCCCGACCTCGGAGCGCGCAATCCGCGCCAGCAACTCCGGCGGCGCCGCCATGCCCTCGAACCCGACGGCGAGCAGCTGCCCGCAGCGCCGGCGCAGCTCCGCGCTCACGCCAGGATCTTCTGCCAGCCCGTCTCGTGGGGCGCCAGGAACAGCACGCCGAGCTTCATGCGCTGGTGCAGCCAGACGCCGTCCACGCGGCGGTACTCGTCCTCCTCGACGCCGGCCATCCAGTGCGGGCGGCCGTCCTTGGTCGTGCACGGGGCGAGCAGGTCGAAGCGCCCGCGCGCACGCTCGCCGGTCACCTCGATCTGCGGCTGGAGGAAGTAGTGCTTGGAGAAGAGCAGCGTCGGCTCGCGCATGCGGGCGGCGATCTCGGCGCGCCCGCGCGCGACGCCGAGCGCGCGCCCGCCGTCCCACTCGGCGTCCTCGGTGAAGAGCGCCGCGATGCGCTCGGCGAGGTCCGCCAGCCGGGCCGGCTCGACGACGGCGCCGCGGGCGTAGCGCGCGTCGACGAGCTCCGCGTAGCGCGCCTTGAGCGCCGAGATCGCCTGGACGGCTTCGGCCGCGGCGATGCGCGCCTCCAGCGCAGCGAGCCGGCGTTCGAGATCGGTCGTGCCCACGGGCCCCTCCGGCGCGAGCAGTCTAGGGGACCGGCGCCGCCCGTGCGCCGGTCGTTCCCCGCAACCCCGCGGCGCCGCTATGGTTTCGCCCGTGAGCTGGAAGGACGAGGTCGACGCGCTCGAGCGCCGCCGCGAGCTCGCCCGGGCGCAGGGCGGGACGGAGGCCGTCGCGCGCCAGCACGAGCGCGGGCGCCTCACCGTGCGCGAGCGCATGGACGCGCTGGCCGACGCGGGGAGCTTCCGCGAGATCGGCGGCGCCGCGGGCGAGTCGACGCTCGACGCCGCCGGGCGGCTCGTCGACTTCACGCCGACCAACGTCGTCGTGGGCACGGCGAGCCTCGACGGCCGCCCCGTCGTCGTCGCCGGCGACGACTTCACCATCCAGGGCGGCGCGTACACGCAGGCCGCGCTCAAGAAGGGCCAGCACGCGGACGCGCTCGCGATCCGCCGCCGCGTCCCGCTCGTGCGCCTGCTCGAGGGCGGCGGCGCGAGCGTCTCGGGCTCGTACCAGAGCCGCGGGCGCTCGGGCTACGACCTGACGTCGCCTTCGCCGATGAACCTGCTCGCGCTCGAGGCGCTCGCCACCGTTCCGGTCGTGTGCGCGGCGCTCGGGCCGTGCGCGGGCTTCCCGGCCGGCCGCCTCGTCGCCTCGCACCTCTCGCTCATGACGCGCGAGACGGCGCAGGTGCTGACCGGCGGCCCGGCGCTGGTCGAGCGGGCGCTCGGCGAGCGCGTGGCGAAGGAGGACCTCGGCGGGGCGCAGGTGCACCTGCGCAGCGGCGTCGT
>DATAGA010000106.1:0-1775 GCA_036257215.1 Myxococcota bacterium | reverse complement strand
GGGTAGACCACGAGCGTCGTGAAGGTCTCCTCCACGATGGCGGGGCTCCGCACGAGGTCGCCGGGGCGGAGCGCCGGCCCGCGGTGGACCGCCGTCTCCTTGAAGCCGTCGCCGAGGTTCGCGCGCCGCGTGCGCGCCGGCGCGGGCTCGCGCACGGGCGCGCGGCGACCGGAGCCGAAGCGCGGCGCCGGGACGTCGGCGAACGCGAGGAGGCGCACCCCCGTGATCTCCGGCTCCTCCGCGAGCCGGGCGTGGCCGTACTCCGCCTCGTGGGCGCGGTGGAAGCGCAACGCGACCGCGTCGCGCAGCGCGTCGGTCGCGAACGAGAGATCGCGCGCGCCGCGCTGCTCCGCCGCCGGCACCGCGAGCGACCAGTTCTGGCCCGGGTAGCGCAAATTCACCTGGTAGCGGAAGGTCACCTCCGCGCGGGGGTGGCCTGCCGCCGCGAGGAAGCGCTCGGCCCGAACGTCGAGCTCCTCGAACAGAGCGCGCAGCCGGCCCACGTCGGCGCCGTGCGCCGGCGCGAGGTACGAGCGTTCCTCGTCGATCGAGGGGCGCGCGGCGAGCGCGCCGAGCGCCGAGAAGGCGGGCGACGCGCGCGGCACGAGCACGCGGTCGATGCCGAGCTCCTGCGCCTGCACCGAGGCGAACACGGGCCCGTTCCCGCCGTAGGCCAGCAGCGAGAGGCCGCGCGGGTCGATCCCCTTCTGCGCCGTCACGCGCTGCACTGCCTGCGTCATGTTGGCGTTGACGACGCGCCAGCAGTCGAACGCGGCCTCCTCGATCGAGAGCCCGAGCGGGAGCGCCACGTGCTCGCGGAACGCCGCGTCCACGCCGGCGCGCGTCAGCCGGAAGCTGCCCCCGGCGAACTCGGCGTCCTCGGAGAGGAGCCCGAGCACGAGGCTCGCGTCGGTCACCGTCGGCCGCGTGCCGCCGCGGCCGTAGCAGACGGGGCCCGGGTCGGCGCCGGCGCTCTCGGGTCCGACGCTGAGCGCGCCGCCGCGCACCGAGCACAGCGAGCCGCCGCCCGCGCCGAGCGTCTCGACGCTCACCATCGGGAGCCCGATCAGGTACCGGTGGTGCCAGTTCCAGCCGGGCTGCGCCGGCGCGACGCCGCCGCGCACGACCGAGACGTCGTAGCTCGTGCCGCCCATGTCGACGCACAGCAGATCGGGCTCGCCCTTCGCGACCCCGACCGCAGCGCCGCCGATCACGCCCGCTGCCGGACCGGACGCGAGGATGCGCACCGGGGCGCGGCTCAGGTAGGCGCGGGTCATGACGCCGCCGCTCGACTGCATGACGAGCAGCTCGCGCGCGTAGCCGGCCTCGCGCAAGCGCTCGGTGAGCCGGTCGAGGTAGCCGGTCACGCGCGGGCCGATGTAGGCGTTCACGACGGTGGTGCTCGTGCGCTCGAACTCCGGCGCCTTCGGCATCACCTCGTGCGAGAGCGAGAGCTCGACCCCAGGAAGGATCTTGTGCGCGAGCTCGGCGAGGCGCCGCTCGTGCACCGGGTTCAGGAACGAGAACAGCGTGCAGATCGCGAGCGACTCCACGCCCTCGCGCCCGAGCCGCTCGAGCGCGCGGCGCGCGGCGTCCTCGTCGAGCGGGGTGTGCACCGAGCCGTCGGCGCGGACGCGCTCGGGCACGCCGAGGCGGCGCCGGCGCGGGACGAGCGCGGGCGGCGGCGGGAGCCGCACGTCCCAGATGTCCTCCTTGTAGCCGCGGCGCAGCTCGAGCTCGTCGCGGAAGCCGGCCGTCGTGACGAGGCCCGTGAC
>DATAGA010000057.1:0-7767 GCA_036257215.1 Myxococcota bacterium | reverse complement strand
CTGCGCGAGCGGTGCGGCGGCGGTGCCGGCGAACCCCGCGCGCGCCACGCGCACGAGCACCGCCTCGCGCGCGTCTCCGCGGGCGAGCCGCGCCAGCTCCGCCGCGAGCGCCGGATCGCTGCGGCGCCGACGCGGCGGGGCCGCGTCGAGCACGCGCCCGCCACCGAGCGTCGCGCCCGTCTCGGTGCGCGCGAAGCCGCGCACGACGAAGCGGTCGCCCGGGAGGAGCGCCAGCGGCGGGCCGTCGACGTGCAGCCGCGCGAAGCCTTCGGCGCCCGGCGCGAGGACGTCGGCTTCGATCGGGGCGACGCGAGCGCGCCGCTCGGCGGTGCCCGCGAGGAGCTCGACCGACGCGGCGTCTTCGAGCGGCGGCGCGCTCGGGAGCCAGCGCAGCGCGACGTCGAAGACCTGCGACTCGCGCAGCGCGCCGGCGGCGACGAGCTGCTGGCCGCGCGCGAGCTCGGCGAGCTCGACGCCCTGGAGGTTCACCGCGCAGCGCGTGCCGGGCAGCGCGCGCTCGGCCCCGCGCCCGAAGCTCTGCAGCGCGCGCACCCGCGCGCGCCGGCCGCCGGGGAGGAGCTCCACGGCGTCGCCTAGGGCGAGCGCGCCACCGAGCAGCGTCCCCGTCACGACGGCGCCGAAGCCTCGGCGCTCGAAGGCGCGGTCGACGAAGAGCCGCGCCGGCCCCGCGCGCGGCGTGCGCGCCGCCGCCTTCTCCGCGGCCGCGCGCAGCGCCGCGCGCAGGTCGTCGAGCCCGGCTCCGGTCAGCGAGGACACCGGCACCACCGCCGCGCCCGCGAGCCCGGTGCCGGCGAGGAGGTCCGCGACCTCGCCGGCGGCGAGCGCGAGGGTGTCCGCGTCGGCGAGGTCCGACTTCGTGAGCGCGACGACCCCCGCCGCGACGCCGAGCAGCTCGCAGATGGCGGCGTGCTCCCGCGTCTGCGGCATGACGCCCTCGTCGGCGGCGACGACGAGCAGCGCGAGGTCCACGCCGGTCGCGCCGGCGACCATGGTGCGCACGAGGGCCTCGTGGCCGGGCACGTCGACGACGCCGAGCCGGAGCCCGTCGCCGAGGTCGAGCGGCGCGAAGCCGAGCTCGATGGTGATGCCCCGGGCGCGCTCCTCCGGCAGCCGATCGGTGTCGACTCCGGTGAGCGCCCGCACGAGGGCCGTCTTGCCGTGGTCGATGTGGCCGGCGGTGCCGAGCACGAGCGGGGTCACCGCACGCCTCGCGCCGGCCGGGCCCGCCCCGCTCGGGGGGCGCTTCCCCCGCTGCGGCGCGCCGTCGTAGAATGGCGCTCCCCGCAAGCGAGGCTGACATGACGCGCCCTCCGACGCTCTCCCGCCGCGCCGCGGTGCTGGGCATCGCCCTGACCGCTTCGTGCCTGATCGCCGGGCGACCGCGGCCCGCCAACGACCTGCCCGGCACGGGCTCGCAGCTCTTCCTCAGCCCGCAGGTGCGGCCGGTGGCGCTCTCGGGCGACGGCGCGCTGGTCTACGCGGTCAACACGAACGCCGGCACGCTCGCCATCCTCGAGGCCACGCCGCCCTTCGCGAAGCTCGCCGAGGTGCGCGTCGGCCTCGATCCGGTCGGCCTGGCCGTGCGGCCGAAGCTGAACCCCGGCGACGCCGCCGAGGACGAGCAGGTGTTCGTCACCAACCACCTGTCGGACTCGATCGCCGTCGTGAGCCGCCAGCGCCGCGCCGTCGTCGACGTGATCCAGAGCCTCGACGCGCAGGGCGTCTCCACGTCCGACGAGCCGAGCGGAGTCGCGTTCGACGGCCGCAACCGCGCGTTCGTGGCGCTCGACCGCCGCAACGAGCTCGCGTCGCTCACACCGGGCGGCGACGGGCGCTTCCAGATCGCGCAGCGAGCCGTCCTCACGGCCCAGGCGCCGCGCGCGCTCGCGGTCGCGAACGGCCGGGTGTACGTCGCGGCGTTCGAGTCCGGGAACCACACCGAGTTCCCCTCGTGCGGACCGAACGACCCGGTCTCGTTCGACCGCGGCAACCCCGTCGACGAGGGCTGCCTCTTCCCGCTCAACATCGCGAACCTGCTCGCGTTCGCCGCCAACCCGAACCTCGGCGGCGAGGTGATCCGCGACTCGAACATCCCGGACCGCGACCTCTTCGTCTACGACGCGGCGAACCTCGCGACCGCGCCGCAGACGGTCTCCGGGCTCGGCACGCTCTTCTACGGCGTGGCGGCGTCGGGCACGCGCCTCTACCTCACCCACGCCGACGCGCGCAACGACCAGGACGGCCTGCTCGACCTCGCCAACCGCATGTTCGAGAACCGGCTCTCGTTCCTCGAGTGCACGCCGAGCTGCGGGGCCGCGACGTCGATCGACCTCGACGCGGGCCCGCTCGGGGTGCCGACGCCGACGCCGTACGGCGTCACGACGAGCGCCGACGGCGCCACCGTGCTCGTCACCGTCGCGGGCTCCGATGGCCTGACCGGCATCCCGGGCGCGCCCGGCACGTCGATCCCGGGCCTGCTCGTGCTGAACCGCGACGGGCTGGCGCGCGGGAGCGTCCGCCTCGGCGCCCTGCCGCAGGGCGTCGCGCTGCGCTCGGACGCGCAGGGCCGCGCGCAGACGGCGTTCGTGCTCAACACGGGCGACACGACGCTCTCCGTCGTCGACGTGCAGGTGCCGACGGCGCCGGCCGTCGTCGCGACCGTCTCCATCGGCACCGACCCGACGCCGGCGGCCGTGCGGCGGGGCCGCATCCTCTTCGCCGCCGCCCGCGGCTCGACGAGCGGCACCTTCTCCTGCGAGTCCTGCCACCCGAACGGCAACATGGATCAGCTGCTCTGGGTGATCAACACGCTCGAGAGCCCGACGGACCTGCCCGGCTGCGACACGAGCGTCGAGGACTGCCCCGAGCCGCGCTCCACCATGCCCGTGCGCGGGCTGCAGGACACGCTGCCGCTCCACTGGGTCGGGACGCTCGGCGACCCCTTCCCGGGCGTCTTCCTGCCCGAGGACGACGGCGCCCCCGACTGCAACCTCGGCACCGACGGAGAGGCAGGCTGCATCCGCCACCTCGTCGACGCGAGCATGGCGGGCGTCATGTGCGCGCAGCCCGGCTGCCCGCCGGGGCCCGCGGGCCAGCCCGGAGCGTTCACGGCCGCGGAGCGCGACGACGTCGCCGCGTTCCTCACCGCGGTCGCGTACCCGCCCTCGCCGCTGCGCCGGCCGAGCGACGTCCTCACCGCGACGGCGCTGACCGGGGTCGGCGACTTCTTCCTCGACCGCGGCGGCGCGATCGCGAACCCGTTCACCTGCGGCGACCTGAACCAGGGCTGTCACGCGCTGCCGCTCGGCGTCGCGACGAACTCGCTGGCCGTCGGTCGCTTCGACGCTCCGACCATGCGCGGCATCTGGGACCGCCACCTGCTGTTCTCGAACGGGCTCCTCTCGTCGGAGGAGTTCCTGGTCTCGCAGGGCTTCCCGCCGCAGACGACCGGCATGACGGAGTTTCGCTCGCTCGCGGCGACCTTCCCGAGCCTGTTCACCGTCGGCTACGGCGTGCCGGTCGGGAACGTCTGGCAGTTCTTCAACGAGATGAGCGTCGGGCTCCCGGGGCTCGCGGGCCGCCAGCTCGTGCTGCTCGCGTCGAACCGCGGCGACGCGACGACCGAGGCGCGCGCGAACCAGATCGAGCAGGCCGCGGCCGAAGGGCGCGTCACGGCCGTCGCGCGCATCGGCGCGAACGAGTGGCGCTTCAAGGCGGGCGCGTGGCTGCCGCCGAGCGGCCCGGGGCGCACGCGCGACGACCTGCGCTCGACGTCCGAGGCGGCCGGCCTCCCGCTCGTCCTCACGGCCGAGCTGCCGGAGCGCATGCAGGCAGGCGGCGCGTCGCGCGCGCCGCTGCTCTGGGTGCTCGACGGGACGGCCGGCCCCGCGATCCCGCGCGTGCAGCTGGGCTCGAGCCGCACGTTCACCGTGTTCGCGGCCGCGATCGAGCCCGGCGCGCGCGTCCTCGTCGACGGGGTGCTCTGCGCCGCGTGCGGCGCGAGCTTCGACGCGGTCGCGGGCGACGTCGACATCACGGTCGCGCCCGTCCCCGCGGCCGGCACTCACGTCGTGCAGGTGCAGAACGTCGAGGGCTTCGCGAGCAACGAGCTCCCGATCGTCACCGTGCCGTAGGCGGCGGGCGGAGGACGTCGCGGCCGACGTAGGGGCGCAGCGCCTTCGGGACGGCGACGGTGCCGTCGGCGCGCTGGTGGTTCTCGAGCACGGCGACGATCGCACGCGAGTTCGCGACGGCCGTCCCGTTCAGCATGTGGACGAGCTCGGGGCGCTTGCCGCCCTTGCGCCGGAAGCGGACGCGCAGCCGGCGCGACTGGTAGTCGGTGCAGTTCGAGGTCGAGGTGACCTCGCCGTAGGCGCCGCCCTCGCCGCGGCCGGGCATCCACGCCTCGAGGTCGAACTTGCGGTACGCCGGCGCGCCGAGGTCGCCGGCCGCAATGTCGACGATTCGGTACGGCAGCTCGAGCCCCTGGAAGATGCGCTCCTCGAGCTCGAGGAGGTGAGCGTGCATCGCCTCCGAGTCCTCCGGGCGCGTGAACGCGAACATCTCGACCTTCGTGAACTGGTGCACGCGGTAGAGGCCCTTGCTCTCGCGCCCGTGGGCGCCCGCCTCGGTGCGGAAGCAGTGCGAGATGCCGGCGTACTTGAGCGGGAGCACCTCCTCCTCGAGCACAGAGTCGGCCTGAAGGCCGCCCAGCGTGATCTCCGCCGTGCCGACGAGGCAGAGGTCCGCGTTGGCGAGCGAGTAGATCTGCGTCTCGGGCCCGCGCGGCGCGTAGCCGAGCCCGTCGACGATCTCCGGCCGTGCGACGTCGGGCGTGACGAAGGGGGTGAAGCCGTCCTCGAGCAGGACGTCGAGCGCGTAGCGCTGCAGCGCGAGCTCGAGCAGCACGAGGTCGTTCTTCAGGAAGTACCACTTCTGGCCGGCCACCCGCGCGCCGCCCTCGAAGTCGATGCCCTCGAGGGCCTCGGCCACGGCGACGTGGTCGCGCGGGGCGAACTCGAACCGCGGCGGCGTCCCGACGCGTCGCAGCTCCCGGCCGTCGTCCTCGCCGCCTTCGGGCACCTCGGGGTGCACGAAGTTCGGGATCGCGGCGAGCGCGGCGTCGAGCTCCGCGCGCGCCGCAAGGGCCTCTCGCTCGAGCCGCGCGACCTCCTCCTTGAGGCGCCGGCCCTCCGCCGTGTGCCGCTCGCGCTCCTCGGGAGCGAGCTTGCGCTTGCCCGCCTCCTGGTGCTCGTTGCGACGTCGGCCGGCCTCGTTGAGCTCCGTCTGCAGCGCCGCGAGCCGCTGCTGGAGCGCGATCGCGCCGTCGAGGTCGACCGTCACCCGCCGCCGGCGGGCGCTCTCGAGGATCTCGTCGCGGCGTTCCTGGAGCGAGCGAGGATCGATCATCGGGCCGAAGTCTACCGGCGTCCTCGGCTACCCTCCGCCCCCCATGGTTCCCCGCGCCGCGTTCTTCGACTTCGGCGGCACGCTCTTCAGCTACCGCAGCGTGCAGGGCACGCCGTACCACCCGCTCCTGCGCGAGGCGCTCGGTCGGCTCGGCGTCGGGCCCGAGGCGGGCTCCGCCGGGCCCGCGTGGCGACGCGCGAGCGCGGACGCCTTTCGCGCCTTCCACACCCGCCCGTACTACCTGCACAAGGAGCTGTTCCAGGAGACGTTCCGCCGCTTCGCGGCGCTGCTCGGGCGCGAGGCGAGCGGCGAGGTCCTCGAGTGGTTCCACGGCGCCCAGCGCGACCTCGTCGTGCAGGGCTTCGAGCTGCGGCCGGGGTGCGTCGAGACGCTGACCGCGCTGCGCGCCGCCGGGATCCACACCGCGATCGTCTCGAACATCGACGAGGACTACCTCGTTCCGATGATCGAGCGCGCGGGGCTCGCGCCCCACCTCGACGCCTGGACGAGCTCGGAGGCCGCCGGCTCCTGCAAGCCCCACGCGGCGATCTTCGAGCACGCCCTGCGCCTCGCGGGCGCGCGGCCCGCCGAGGCCGTGTTCGTCGGCGACTCCCCCGAGCACGACATCGCGGGCGCGCGGCGCATCGGCCTGCGCACGATCCTGATCCGCGACGGCGACCTCGAGAACCCGGGAGCCGGCGCCGGCGAGGCCGGCGAGCCCGACCACGTGGTCCACGACCTGCGCGAGATCCCGGCGCTGCTCGGGCTCCGGGACCTCGCGCAGCGTCCCTAGCGCGGCAGGCCGAGGAGCCCGCGCTCGCGCGGGTCGAAGCACGGCTCGCCGCCCGCCCGACGCCCGGCGCCAGCCGAGGGCCGGAGCCGCCGCGCCGCCCGGCGCACGAAGGGGAGCAGCAGGAAGGGCTCGATGCCCAGGAGCCCGCAGGCGCCCGGCTGGGTCTCGACGGCCCCCAGGTCGCACACGGCGGTGCCGTCCTTGTTGCCGTCGCGCGGGCGCAGCCCCCCGCGCTGGTCCGTGCCCGGGCAGCGGTCGCTCGCGCCGGCGTCGAGCGCCGGGCTCCCGGAGAGGAGCGCGAGAGCGGCGGGCTTGCCGGCCGGGGAGCCGAGCTTCGGGTCTCCCGTGATCGCACCGGCGAGCGCACACGAGCCGTCCTCGACCAGGTTGGGGCCGGTCGCGGCGAGCACGCCGTAGTTCGCGCAGTCGGCGTTGCCCGCGTTCGTGTTCGCGAGGACGCTCCCGTTCAGCGCGAGCTCGCCGTCGTTGTGGATGCTGCTCCCGCCGGTCAAGGTGATCCGGTTGCCCGAGACCGTGAGGGCGGAGAGAGCCGCGTGGCCGCTCTGCTCGTTGAGCAGGGCGCCGCCGAGATCCGAGAAGTTGTCGTGAAACGTCGTGTTGACCGCCAGCAGCATGTGCTCGTTGCGGATGCCGCCGCCGTAGGGCGCCACGTTGCTCGTGACCGCGCTCGCGACGAGCGTCAGTCGGGCCGTCCCGTCGTTGTCGATGGCGCCGCCGCCCCAGACCGCGCGGTTGCCGGACACGGTGCTCGAGAGGATGCGCAGCGAGCCGCCGCCGCTGTAGATGCCTCCGCCCCAGCCGGTGGCCGCGTTGTCGGTGACCGTGACGCCGGTGAGCGTGAGCACGCCGATGTTCCGGATGCCGCCGCCCTCGTAGTTGTTCGCCCCGTCCCGGATGGTGAGATTTTCGACGAAGGCGATCGCTCCCCCGTCGACGGAGAGCGGCAGCCGCGCGTCGCCTCCGCTCAGCGTGGCGCCGCTCCCGTAGATGCGGAGCGGGTTGCCGCCGTCGTACGCGACCGTCCACGTGGCCGGAAGCGTGTAGGTGCAGGCGGGGGCGAGCCAGACGAAGTCCTCCTCGCCGTTCGCGTTCACGGTGGCGATCGCGCTCGTGAGCGCCGCCGCGTTGCACGGGACGTTGAGCGTCGCCGCGCGCGCGTCCGGCGCCATCGCCAGACCGAGCGCCATGGCGAGCGCCGCTGCGAGCCACCCCCGCAGCGAGCCGCGCAAGCGGGTGTGAGGGTGCCGTCGAAGGCTGGAGCGGTCGTGCGAAGGGAACATCGGAATTCTCCTTTCGAGATCAACAGGGCGAGGCGCGTGGGACCGAGCGACGCCGCCGGTCACTGCGCCTCGTAGGCGCCGAGGTCGCAGAGCGCGGAGCCGTTGCCGTCCCCGTCCCGGGGCCGCAGCGCACCGCGCTGGTCGACGCCCGGGCAGCTCGCGTTCTGGCCGCGGTCGATCACCGCGCTCCCCGGAAGGGTCGCGTGATGGGCCGGGCTGCCGACGAGCGCGCCGAGCCCGGGG
>DATAGA010000052.1:0-10283 GCA_036257215.1 Myxococcota bacterium | reverse complement strand
GGAGAACCTCGTCGGCGGCGACGGCGGGGTCGGCAGGGGCTTCTACCTCCAGATGGGCGGCTTCGCGGCGGGCCGGCTCCAGACCGGCGGTCGCGCCGTCGGCCTCGCGCAGGCGGCGCTCGAGAAGACGTGCGAGTACGTGGTGGACCGCGTGCAGTTCGGCCGCTCGATCGGCGACTACCAGCTCACTCGCTTCGTCGTCGGCCGCATGGCGGCGCGCCTCGCGGGCGCGCGCGCCATCACGTACGCCGCCGCGGAGGCCTTCGACGTGGACGAGCGCGCCGCGGCCCCGCTCGCGGCGCAGGCCAAGCTGCTCGCCTGCGACGTCGCCGTCGCGGTCACGCAGGACGGCCAGGTCCTCCACGGCGGCTGGGGCTACGCCGAGGAGTACCCGATCAGCCGCTACGTGGTGGACGCCCTCGTCCTGCCGATCTTCGAGGGGGTGCGGCCGATCCTCGAGCTGAAGGTCGTGGGCCGCGCCCTGCTCGCCGGCTGACCCGACCGCCAGTACCGTCCGGCCATGTCGTCACCGTGGTGGCGCCGCGGCGTCGTCTACCAGATCTACCCGCGCTCGTTCATGGACGCGAGCGGCGACGGCGTCGGCGACCTGCGCGGAATCGAGGCACGGCTCGATCACCTGAGCTGGCTCGGCGTCGACGCCCTCTGGCTCTCGCCGTGCTTCCCCTCACCCATGGCCGACTTCGGCTACGACGTCGCCGACTACTGCGACGTCGACCCGCTGTTCGGGACGCTCGCCGACCTCGATGCGCTGATCGCCGCCGCGCACGCGCGCGGGCTGCGCGTCCTGCTCGACTTCGTGCCCAACCACACCTCCGACCGGCACCCGTGGTTCGTCGAGTCGCGCGCGAGCCGGACGAGCCCGAAGCGGGGCTTCTACGTGTGGCGGGACCCGAAGCCCGACGGCTCGCCCCCCAACAACTGGCGCAGCGTCTTCGGCGGCTCCGCGTGGGAGCTCGACCCTACGACGGGCCAGTACTACCTCCACTCCTTCCTCAAGGAGCAGCCCGACCTCGACTGGCGCAACCCGGCCGTCGAGCGCGCGATGCACGGCGTGCTGCGCTTCTGGCTCGACCGCGGCGTGGACGGCTTCCGCATCGACGTGATCCAGCGCATCGCCAAGCACCCGGACCTCCCCGACGACCCGCCGAAGGACGGCGACGTCCACGGCCAGCTCTGGCTCTGCTACGACGAGAACCACCCGGACGTGCACGCGATGCTGCGCCGCCTGCGCGCCGTGCTCGACGGCTACGACGAGCGCGCGACGGTCGGCGAGGTGTACCTGCTCAACCAGTCCGAGGTCGGCAAGTACCTCGGCGCGGGCGACGAGCTCCACCTCGCGTTCAACTTCCGCCTCGTCCACGCGCCCTGGGACGCCGGCCGCTTCGCCGACGAGGTCGAGCGCATGGAGCGGGTGCTCCCGCCAGAGGGCTGGCCGTCGGTCGTGCTCTCGAGCCACGATGCCCCGCGCCACGCCTCGCGCTTCGACCACCCGACGCTCGGCGACGCGCGGGCGCGCGTGGCCGCCATGATGTTGCTCGGTCTGCGCGGGACGCCGTTCCTCTACCAGGGCGAAGAGATCGGGATGCGCAACGTCGCGATCCCGCCCGAGCGCCAGCAGGACCCGCTCGCGCGCACGCTGCACCCGAACCTCTCGCGCGATCCTTCCCGCACGCCGATGCAGTGGGAGCGGGGCCCAAGCGCGGGCTTCACGACGGGGACGCCGTGGCTTCCCCTCGCGGCCGACGCCGACGCGCGCAACGTGGCGGCGCAGCGCGGCGACCCGCGCTCGCTGCTCCAGCTCTACCGCGCGCTGCTCGCGGTACGGCGCGCCGAGCCCGCGCTCCACGCCGGCGAGTTCGAGCGGCTCCCGGCGCCGCCGGACGTCTTCGCCTTCGAACGCCGGGCGGGCGCGGCGCGCGCCTGGCTGGCGCTCAACTTCGGCGACGAGCCGGCCGAGCTCGCGCTTCCCGACGCGGCGCTGCGGCGCGCGCTCTCGACGGACCCCGACCGGCCGCTCCCCTCGCGCGCCGGGCGCACGCGGCTGGGCGCGGCGGAAGGGCTCCTGCTGCTGCCGGCGTGAGCGACCTGCGCGGGAACGTCCGCAAGCTCTACGCGATCCGCTTCCTCTCCTGGTTCCACACCGTCTCCGCCGTCCTCGTGCCGTTCTTCCGCGACTGGGGCGGCATCCCCCTCGGCGGGATCTTCCTGCTCAACGCCTGGTTCATGGGGTGGAGCTTCGCGCTCGAGGTGCCGACGGGCGCCGTGGCCGACCGCTTCGGGCGCAAGGCCTCGATCGCGCTCGGCTGCGCCGCCGGCGCGCTCGGCGTCGCGCTCTACACGTCGACGCCGCACCTCGGCGTCTTCCTCGCGGCCGAGGTGCTGCTCGCGCTCTCGATGGCGCTCCAGTCGGGCGCCGACGAGGCGCTGCTCTACGAGAGCCTGGAGGACCGCTCGCCCGCGCCCGCCCAGCGCGCCTTCGCGCGCGCGGAGTCGTGGAAGCTCGCGGGCATCGTGGCCGGCGCACTCGTCGGGAGCGTCCTCGCGACGCGTCTCGGGCTCGGGCTGCGCGGCACGTTCGCCTTCCAGGCGCTCCCGATGGGCGCCGCCGCGCTCGTCGCGCTCTCGCTGCGCGAGCCCGGGAGCGGAGCCCGCGTCGCCGGCGCGACGGCCACCGCGACGGGTGCGCCCGCCGCCGGCGAGCCCCGCGCGCGCTACGCCGACGTCCTGCGCGAGGGCTTGCGCCACTTCGCGAGCGAGCCGGCGCTGCGCGTCCTCACGCTCGACATGGTGTCCGTGGGCGCGCTCGCGTGGCTCGTGATCTGGCTCTACCAGCCGCTGCTCGAGCGCGCCGGCGTCCCGCTCGGCGCCTTCGGCCCCGTGCACACGGCCGCGGCGCTCGGGCAGATCGGCGTCCTCGCGGCGGCGCAGCGGCTGCAGACGGGCCTCGGCTCTCAGCGCGCCCTGCTCTTCGCGACCGCGATCCTCCCGGGCGTCGCGTTCGTCGGGCTCGGCCTCGTGCGCTCTCCAGCCGCGGTGATCGCGCTCGTGCTGCTCGCCTGGACGCTGGGCCTCGCGCGGATCCCGCTCTTCTCCGCCGCGCTGAACCGCCGGATCCTCTCGCCGCAGCGCGCGACCGTCCTCTCCGTGGTGTCGGGCCTGCGCCGGCTCGGCATCGTCGCGGCGAACGGGCTCACGAGCCTCTTCGTCAGCATCTCGCTCCCCGGCACCGCGCTCGCCATCGGGCTCGCCATCCTCGCGTTCGCGATCGTCTTCCGCGTGCAGGAGGAGCACCTCGATGAGTGAGCGAGGCGACGCCCGCACGCGGCGAGCCGCGCTCGGCTGCATCGCGCTCCTCGGCCTCCTGGCGTGCCAGGGCCCCGTCGCGCCCCGGGCGCCGCGGCTCGTCTCCCTCGCCACCGTCGCGCCCGAGGTGGAGCTCGAGCTGCGCTACGCCGGGCCCGACAACTTCGTCGGCGCGGCGGTCGACGGCTACGAGCGCCCCGTGTGCCTCCTGACCGAGCCCGCGGCGCGCGCGCTCGCCGCGGTGCAGCGCGACCTCGCAGCGGAAGGGCTGGGCCTGCGCGTCTACGACTGCTACCGGCCTCGCCGCGCCGTCGCCCACTTCGCGCGCTGGGCGCGCGACCCCGACGAGCGCACGAAGGCGACCTACTACCCGCGCGTCGCGAAGTCTGCGCTCTTCGCCGAGGGCTACGTCGCCGAGCGCTCGGGCCACAGCCGCGGCAGCACGGTCGACGTGACGCTGGTCGAGCGCCGCGAGGGCGGCGTGGGCGCGCCCGTCGACATGGGGACGCCCTTCGACCTCTTCGACCCGCGCTCGCACACGGACTCGCCGGAGGTGAACGAGGCGCAGCGCGCGCGCCGGCACCGGCTGCGCGACGCCATGGGGAGCCGCGGCTTCCGGCCGTATCCGCTCGAGTGGTGGCACTTCACGCTCGCGGACGAGCCGTACCCCGGCGACTACTTCGACGTCCCGGTGCGCTGACGACCGCCCTACTCCGTGAAGAGGAGCTGCTTCGCGCGCTCCGCAGCGGCGTGCCGGAGGCGCGCCTTCGTGATCGCGTAGGGCCGCGGGCCGATCGCGCGCAGCGCCTGCGCGGCGGCGCGCGCCTTCGCGAGCAGCTCGCCCTCGTCCGCGGCGATCCCGTGCAGCATGCCGCACCCGAGCGCCTCCTTCGGCGAGAACGGCCGCGCGAGCAGCAGCAGGTCGTTCGACTGGGGCTCCGGGAACGCCGATCGGCAGATCGTCGAGGCCCACGTGGGCATCGCCATGCCCACGAGCACCTCGTTCATCTGGATCCGGTACGCACCGTCGAGCGCGAAGCGCTGGTCGCAGGCCGACGCGAGCACGCAGCCGCCGGCGACCGCGTGGCCGGTCACCGCCGCCACCGTCGGGATCGGCAGCGTCCAGACGCGCAGCATCGTCCCGGAGAACGTCTCGACCAGCTCGCGTCCACCTTCGGGCGTGAGCGTGGGGAGCCACTTCATGTTCAAGCCCCCGGAGAACATGCCGCCGCGGCCGCGGAAGAGGACGGCGCGCGCCTCGTCCTTCTCGGCGCGGTCGAGCAGCCCGCCGAGCTCCTTGAACCAGTCGGTCGACATGACGTTGGCCTTGCCGTCGTCGAAGTGGATCTCGGCGACGGCGTCGCCGAAGGCGTACTCGAGGGACATGGAGGGCTCCTCCTGCCCGGGCGGGGCGCCGCTTCGGGGTTCAGTCGGCGAAGTCCGGCGGCGGCTCGAAGCCGCCTAGCACGGGCTCCGCCAGGCGCGCGAGCGCGATCGGCGTCAGGTCCTCGAAGCGCGGACCCACGGCCTGGATCCCGACCGGGAGCCCGCTGCGCGTGCGCCCGACCGGGAACGCCGTCGACGGAAGGCCGACGACCGTCGCCAGGCCCGCGAAGAAGATCGGCGCCATGTAGTGGATCGACTCGCCCTTCACGAAGAGAGTCCGCGCCTCGAAGGGCGAGTGGTCGTGCGCGAAGGCGGGCAGCGAGTGGACGGGCATCAGCACCGCGTCGACGTCGCGGAAGAGCTCGGCCCACTGCGCGCGCAGTCGGTGGCGCGCCTCGTTGTCGACGAGCCAGGCGTGGTGCGGGCCGACCGCGCCGCGCACGAGGTCGGCCGCGGGGCTCGCGTCGCCCGGGGCGAGCGTGGCGTACGCCTGCTCCATCCCCCGGCGCACCTCGAGCGGAAGGCCCGGAGCGATCACCGCGTTCAGGAGCCGCAGGTACACGCGGGTGCTGGCCGCGGCGTCGATCCGCGGCGGCGGGGCGATCCGCAGGCCCGCCGCCGCGAGCCGCTCGACGGCGCCCGAGAGGAGCGCCGTGACCTCCGCGTCCACGGGCGGGGCGCCGGGGATCTCGAGCCAGGGCGCGACGCGGAGCTCGCGCAGGCGCTCGGCGCGAGGCGGCGGCAGCTCGACGCGCCAGGCGACGGCGTCCTCGGGCGCGGGGGCCGCGAGGACGCCGAGGGCGAGCGCGAGGTCGTCGGCGCAGCGCGCCATCGGCCCGGTCACCGCGAGGTCCGGCGACGAGAGGATTCCCGGCGGCCCCGGGATGTGGCCGCGGCTCGAGACGAGCCCGTGGCTCGGCTTGTGGCCGTACACGCCACAGAAGTGCGACGGGTTGCGGATCGAGCCGCCGATGTCGCTCCCGAGCTCGAGCGGAGTCATGCCGCATGCGAGCGCGGCGGCGGCGCCGCCGCTCGAGCCACCCGGGACGCGCGCCACGTCCCAGGGGTTGTTGGTCGTGCCGTAGACGGCGTTGTAGCTCTGGAAGTCGCCGGCGTAGAGCGGGAGGTTCGTCTTGCCGAACGGCACCGCGCCGGCGGTCACCAGCCGCGCGACCGCGTCGGCGTCGCGCACGGGTCGGTGCGCGGCGAGCTCCCGGGCGCCGCTCGTGGTCGGCATGCCGACCACTTCGTGCGAGTCCTTGATCGTCATCGGGAGGCCGTGGAGCGGCCCGAGGGCCTCGCCGCGCGCGCGCGCGGCATCCGCCCGCCTCGCGCGGGCGCGCGCGCCGTCCAGGTCCGTCGCGACGACGGCGTTCACCTTCGCGTTCACGCGCTCGACCCGCGCCGCGAAGTGCTCGAGCAGCTCGAGTGCGGACAGCTCGCCGCGCGCGAGCGCTGCCGCGAGATCGCGCGCACTGCGCCAGTGGAGCGCCGTCATCCCCGCACCTCCGCGAGGCCGTAGGCCTCGATGCCGTCCTTCCCGCGCGGGCCGGCGGGCACGAGCCCTTCGCGCGAGGAGAGCGCCTGCCAGGTGTCCCGCGAGAGCAGGAGGCCGCCGACCGGAGCCGCCTTCTGCAGGTGGCCGGCGCCGTCGAGCACCGGGCTGTAGGCGACGCCGCGCTCGAGGTCGACCGCGGAGCGCCCCGTGTGGAGCCCGATGCGCACCTCGAACGCGCTCGGCAGCAGGTTGTGCTCGTCGTTCCAGCCCGGGAGCCGCGCCAGGATCGCGCGCCCCGCGGCGAGCGCGGCGTCCGCGCTGGCGAAGAAGGCCATCACCTCGTCGCCGTTCGAGTTCAGCACCTGTCCGCGGGACTCCTCGACCACGCCCTCGATCAAGGCGCGGAACCGCTCGAACGACACGACGACGCGCTCGGGCCGCTCCTCGCCGAGCTTGAGCCGGTAGGAGTCGACGACGTCGACGTCGAGGAAGCTCCCGTCGCGCACGAACTGCCGCGCGATGCGCTCCTCGAGCTGGACGCGCTCCGCCATGGCCTCGGCGAGCCCGCCCGGGCGGGCCGCCCCGAGCTCGCGGCGATGGAGCGGCGAGGAGAGTCGCAGCCGCACGCGGTCGGCGAGCTGGATCTGGTCGCCGTCGTAGAGTGGCGCGCGCTCGGCCACCGGCGCGCCGTTCAGGAAGCTCTGGTTGGTGCGGCTCTTGTGCACGAGCCAGAGGCTCCCGCGCTCGCGCACGATCTGGGCGTGGATGCGCGAGATGCGCGTGTCGGGGATCGAGACGTAGCAGCTCTCTGTGCGCCCGATCGAGACCTCGTCGTCGCGCAGGGCGAAACGCCGCGAGAGCAGGCGCGGCGGTCCTTCGACGACGGTCACGTGCCCGAAGGCCGGTCGCACGAGGCCGCTCGCGACGGCCGCCGTCACGGCCTCCGTCGGCGCGGAGGTGCTCACGCTGCCGACGTGCCACGTGCGCTCGTCCTCGCGGCGCCCGCGCAGGCGCTGCAGCCAGCGGATCACGGGCGGCCTGCAGGGGGGCAGCGCATGGGGCAGCGAGGGTACCCGACGCCGGGGGCGGCGCGCCGCGGGCCGCCCCGCGCAGCGCACGCCGCCCCCGCCCCGCGCGTTACTTCTGCTGGAAGTCGACCCGGGGCACCGCCTGCGCCGACTCCGGCGCGTCGAAGTAGGTGCGCTCCTGGAAGCCGAACACCATCGCCACGAGGTTCGTCGGGAACCGCTTCGCGGTCGTGTTGTAGCGCTGCACGACGTCGTTGTAGCGCTTGCGCGCGACCCCGAGGCGGTTCTCGGTGCCCGCGAGCTCGTCCTGCAGCCGCAGGAAGTTCTCGTTGCTGCGCAGCTCGGGGTAGCGCTCGACCACGACCAGCAGCCGCGCGAGCGCGTTCGAGAGCTGGTTGGACGCCTCGATCTGCTGCGCGGGCGTGCCACCGCCGGCGACGCGGGAGCGCGCCTCGGTCACCTCGGTCAGCACGCGCTCCTCCTGGGACGCGAAGCCCTTCACCGTCTCGACGAGGTTCGGGATCAGGTCGTTGCGCCGCTGGAGCTGGTTCTGCACCTCGCCCCACGCGCCGTCCACCGACTCGTTCTCCGAGACCAGCGTGTTGTAGCCGCAGCCGCTCGTCCCGAGCGCTGCGAGCCAGAGCGCGAGCGCCGCCGCTCCGCGTGCCACGAACGTCATCCGATGCCCTCCTGTCCCTCGCGCGCGACGCGCGGCGCCCGTGCGCCGCGACTCGCGCGCGTCTACCAGCTGCGCCCGGCGCCGCCGCCGCCGAAGCCACCGCCGCCACCGAACCCTCCGCCGAACCCGCCGCTCCCGAAGTCGCCGCCGCCGAACCCGCCGCGGCCGACGCCGCCGCCGCCCCAGCCGCTGTAGCCGCCGCCCCAGAAGACGCCGCGCGGCCCGCGCCGTCGACGCCCGCCGCGGTTCCCGGCGCGCGAGAGAACGATCGCGAGCAGGATGAACCCGGCGAGCAGGAACAGCATGAGCTCCGGCGGGACGCCGCCGCTGCTTGGCGCGCGCCGGATCGGGGTGCCGGAGAGCTCGACGCCGGCTTCCTGGGCGACGATCTCGGCCGCCGCGCGCAGCCCGTCGTAGACGCCGCCCGGGACGTCGCCCGCGCGAAAGGCCGGCGTCACGTAGCGGTCGAGGATCGCGCCGACGCGCCCGTCGGGAAGGGCGCCCTCGAGCCCGTAGCCGGTGAAGAGGTGGACGCGGCGGTCGTCGAGCGCGACGAGGAGCAAGAGCCCGTTGTCGCCGCCGCCCACGTTCGGGCGCGCCTCGCCGCCCGCCGGCGGCGGCCGCTCCCCGGCCCGCGCCGGCGCCTTCCCGAGCTTCCACGCTTCGACGACGCGCATGCCGTAGTCGAAGATCTCCTCGGGCTTCGTCGTGCGGACGACGAGCACCGCCATCTCGGCGCCCGTCTTCTGCTCGAGCTCGATGGCGAGGTCCTCGATGCGCCGCCGGACGTCGGGCGGGAGGGCACCGACCTGGTCGACGACGGGGCCGCCGACGGGCGGGATCGGCTGGAATCCGTCGGCCGGGGCGGGGGCCGCGGCGTCTCCGGCGCCGGGTCCGACGAGGCGCGCGGCGCGCGCGGGCGACGCCGCGCCGGCGAGCCCGAGCGCAAGGGCGAGCGCGAGCGTCCCGGCGAGGCCGAGCGAGCGCCGCGTCATCGCGCGTTCGCGCGGGCGACGAGCGCCCGCACCTCCGCGAGGTACGCGTCGAAGATCGCGTCGAGGCCGTCGCTCGGCAGGTGCTCGCCGACCCGGCGCGCGCGCTCGAGCAGACGGAAGGTCGGCAGCGCGACGCCGGTGCGCCGCTCCACCTCGGCGAGCAGCGCCTCGCCCTGCTCGCGCCGCGGCGCCGGCTGGGCGAGCGCCTCGGCGGCGCGCAGCGCGCCGCGCAGGATCCACTCGAACGCGACGGGGGTCTCGAGCAGCAGCTCGCGCAGGCGCCGCTTCGAGTGGCCGTGCTCGAGGTAGGCCTCCCAGAGGTGGAGCAGCTTCCCGCGCAGCTGGCGCTCCACCTCGAGCCGCAGGTGCTCGAGGCCGATCTCGATCCGCGCGAAGGGATCGCTCGCGCCGTGGATCTGGAGGTGGTGCTCCGTCAGCTCGAGCAGCTCGAGCGGGAAGACGTCGCGCGCCTCCGCGAGCCACGGCGGGTCGACGAGGAGCGGCGGCGCGACGCGGCGGCGGCCCCACGCGCGCAGGCGCGGCTGCACGCGGCGCAGCGCCTCGGGCGTCACGTGGTCGAGCATGACCGCGAGCTCGAGCGGCGAGCGGCCGGGGCGGTAGCCCGCTCCGGCGGCCTCGCCGGTGAGCGCCACCGCCTGGAGCTCACCCGCGAAGACCCCCCGCAGCTCCTCGCGCACGCGTTCGATCGTCGCGCGGTCGCGTGCGTCGAGGTGCGAGAGCGGCATCCCGGCTCCTGACCGGCGTTCATGGCCATGGTACCGGCCCCCGGCGGGCCGGTAAGCGGCGCCGGGTAGAATCCGCGCGTGCGTGGACCGCTCACCCGCGCGTTCGCGCGCGCACTCCTGCTCTTGCTCGCGACCTCGGGGTGCGAGCGGGTGGCGACCTGGACGCAGACGCCGCGCGGGACGCGCGCGGCGGAGCCGCCGCTCGCTGCGGAGCGTGGGGACGCGCCCTCGGAGCGCGTCGCGCGGGGCGCTTTTCGGGCGCCCGAGCGTCGCCCCCCCGCCGATGCGCCGGCGCGCGAGCTCGCAGGCCACGTCGTCGCCGTACACGACGGCGACACGCTCTCGCTGCGCGCGGACGGCCGCCGCCTGCGCGTGCGCCTCGCGCAGATCGACGCACCCGAGCGAGGCCTGCCGTGGGGACGGCGGGCGCGGCAGGCGCTCGCACGGCTCGCCGACGGCCGCGCGGCGCGCGCCGTCGTGGTCGACCGCGACGACTACGGGCGCGCGGTCGCCGACGTCTTCGTCGGCGAGCTGTTCGTGAACCTGGTGCTCGTGCGCGAGGGCAACGCCTGGGCGCACCCGCGCTACGTGCGCAGCGAGGCCGTGCTCGCCGCGCAGGCGCAGGCG
>DATAGA010000029.1:0-6607 GCA_036257215.1 Myxococcota bacterium | reverse complement strand
GGCACGCCCTTCGCCGTGTACACGGCGTTCCGCAAAGCGTGGCGGCTGCGCTGGTCGGAGGCGCCGGAGGAGCCGCAGCCGGCGCGCCGTCTGCCGCCGCCGATCCCGGATCTCGCGAGCGAGCCGCTCCCGGACGCCTGGGCGCTCGGCTTTGGCAACGATGCGACGAAATTGCCGACCGCCGGCGAGGCGGCCGCGCGGCGGCGCCTCGACGCCTTCCTCGGCAACGCGGTCGCGCGCTACCGCGAGCGCCGCGAGCTTCCCGCCGAGCACGGCACCAGCCGGCTCTCGCCGTACCTGCGCTTCGGAATGCTCTCGCCCCGCCGCGCGTTCGCGTCCGCGTTCGAGCGCGCGCGCGAGCGCGGCGGGGACGCGGGCGTGCAGAAGTGGATCGACGAGCTGATCTGGCGCGAGTTCTACGTCTCGATCCTCGCCGAGAACCCCCACGTCGCGAAGGGAGCCCACCGGCGGGAGCTCGACCGCGTCCGCTGGAACGACGACCCGGCCGCGTTCGCCGCATGGCGCGAAGGCCGGACCGGCTATCCCCTCGTCGACGCCGCGATGCGCCAGCTCGCCGAGGTCGGCTGGGTGCACAACCGGCCGCGCATGGTCGCCGCGAGCTTCCTCAGCAAGGACCTCCTGCTCGACTGGCGGCTGGGCGAGGGCTTCTTCTACCAGCGCCTCGTGGACGGTGACCCCGCGAGCAACAACGGCGGCTGGCAGTGGGCCGCCTCGACCGGGACCGACGCGCATTCCTGGTTCCGCGTCTTCAACCCCGTGCTCCAGGGGCGGAAGTTCGACCCGGACGGCGCCTACGTCCGCCGCTACGTGCCCGAGCTGCGCGACGTCCCGCTCGAGCACCTCCACGCGCCGTGGCGCGCGCCGCGTCCGCCCGCGGGCTACCCGGCCCCCATCGTGGACCACGCCGAGCGCCGCGCGGAGGCGCTGCGGCGCTACCGAGCGGTGCAGGGCGGGGACGCGGGCGGCCGGCAGGGTACGCTTCAACCGTGAGTGACGGGAGCCAGCGTGCGCCTGCGCATCGACCACGCCCATTGCCTCGATCCCCGGACGATGACGTTCTCGGGCGAGACGTCGCTCGTCGCCGAGGACGGCGTGATCGTCGCGCTCGGCGACGACGTCCGCGCGGACGTCGCGATCGACGCGCGCGGCCAGTACCTGCTGCCGGGCTTCGTCGACGCGCACGTCCACTTCCGGCTCACCACCCTGAACTTCGCGAACCTGGCCCGCTGGTCGGAGGTCGAGTTCGGGATCGCGATGGCGAGGCTGGCGCACGAGACGCTCCAGCGCGGCTTCACCACCGTGCGCGACCTCGGCGGCGACGTCGAGGGCCTGATGCGGGCCATCGCGTCCGGCATGGCGGAAGGGCCGCGCATCGTCCGCGCCGGCCGGATGCTGACGCAGACCGGGGGACACGGCGACGCCGAGTCGGGGCCGCGGCCGGTGCCCGACTGCGCCTGCCAGATGCGGCACACGGCGTTCGGGATCGTGGCCGACGGTGTCGACGCGGTGCGGAAGGCGGCGCGCCACAACCTGCGCGAGGGCTCCGACTTCCTGAAGATCCACGTCTCCGGCGGCGTCGCCTCGCCGAGCGATCCGCTCGAGTCCGTCCAGTACACGGCCGACGAGATCGCGGCCGTGGCGCAGGAGGCGCGCAACCGCCAGACCTACGTCGCCGCGCACGCCTACTCGCCGGAGTCGATCGCGCTCGCGGTCGAGAACGGCGTCTACTCCGTCGAGCACGGCAATCTGATCGACGCGGCGGCGGCGGGGACGATGAAGGCCCATGGAGCCGTGCTCGTCCCGACGCTCGCCACCTACGAGGCGATGAAGGACGTGGGCGCCGCGCTCGGGCTGCCGCGCGTCAACCGCGAGAAGAACGACAAGGTCTTCGCGGCGGGGCTCACCTCGCTCGAGATCGCGCGTTCCGCGGGCGTCACGATGGGCTTCGGCACGGACCTGATCGGCGAGACGCAGGCCCGCCAGAACCGCGAGTTCGCGATCCGGGCCGAGGTCGAGGACGCGCGGCAGATCCTGCACGCGATGTACGTGGTGAACCCGGGGCTCTGCCGGCTCGAGGGCAAGGTGGGCGTGCTCGAGCCGGGCGCGTTCGCGGATCTCGTGCTCTCCCGCGTGAACCCGCTCGACGACGTGCGCGCGCTCGCCGACCCGGCGCGCGCGCTGAGCCACGTCGTGAACGGCGGGCAGGTAGTCCGGCAAGCCTGACGCGGGAGCGGGTGTCAGCGGAGTCGCGCCGCCGCTCCTCCTCGCCGCGGAGGAACGCCGCCGCTATCCCTCGCCGCGCGGCATGTGCTCCGCGTGCTGCGGCAGCGCGTCGGCGATCTCGAACCAGGGGGCCTTCGAGCCCACGAAGATGTGGCACATGGGCCGGGTGCCCGGGTCCTCGTCGAGCGCGCCCGCATGGACGACGACGTAGCCGTCCTCCACGAGCTGCGGCACGGGCGATCCGCAGTGTCGGCAGAACCGCGTGGTGTACCCGGAGAAAGTCCGGTACTCGGTGATCGCGTCCTCGCCGGAGACGAACCGGAAGCGGCTCGCGCGGCACAGCTGCCCCGAGTGGAACGCCGACCCGTTCGCCTTCCGGCACTTCGAGCAGTGGCAGAGCATGATCGGCGAGAGTCGCCCGTCGATCTCGTAGCGCACCGCCCGACACAGGCAGCTCCCCGTCGTCATGACGTCGTCCTCGCGGCCCCCGCAAGAGGAAAGCCCAGCGAGCGGGGGGCGGCTACCCTGCCGCGGTGGGCGACGTCGAGCTCTCCGTCGAGACGAGCCCCGATCCGAGCGACGTCGAGGCGCTCGGCGAGGGTCTCACCCAGCACGCGCTCCCGACGACGGGACGCCCCGGCTTCCGCCCCCTCGCGGTCTTCGCGCGCGACGCGGCCGGGACGCTCGTCGGCGGCGCCTACGGCCAGGTGAACTGGAACTGGCTGTCCGTCTCGCTCCTCTGGGTCGCGCCGGACCGGCGCGGCGACGGGCTCGGCTCGCGGCTCCTCTCGGCCATCGAGGAGGCTGCGTACGAGCGCGGCTGCTCGCACGCGCACCTCGACACGTTCAGCTACCAGGCGCGGCCCTTCTACGAGCGGCACGGCTACACCTCCTTCGCCACGCTCGAGGAGTATCCGCCCGGCCAGCAGCGCCACTTCCTGCGCAAGGCCCTCGCGCCGCGCGCCGCGCGCGGCACCCGCGTCGCCGCGCGTGCCGGCGCGAACGCGGATGGCCGCGCGCGTACGGCGCCCGAGGTGGAGATCTGGTTCGAGTTCGCGAGCACGTACTCGTATCCCGCGGTCGCGCGGGCCGAGGACGCGGCGCGGGCGGCGGGCGTCGCGCTCTCGTGGCACGCGTTCCTCTTGGGACCCATCTTCAAGAGCCAGGGCTGGAACGACTCGCCCTTCAACCTCTACCCCGTGAAGGGCCGCTACATGTGGCGCGACCTCGAGCGCACGTGCGAGCAGCTGGGCCTCCCCTTCCGGCGGCCGAGCTCGTTCCCGCGCAACGGCCTCCTCGCCGCGCGCGTCGCGTGTGCGCACGCGGCGGAGCCGTGGCTCCCGGCCTTCGTGCGCGGCGCGTATCGGGCCAACTTCGCGGAGGATCGCGACATCGCGTCGCCCGCCGTGCTCGGTGCCGTGCTCGAAGCGGCGGGCGCACCGGCCGCGGCGGCCCTCGCCGCGGCCGAGACGCCGCAGGCGAAGGAGCGCCTGCGCGCGCAGAGCGAGCGCGCCGTCTCGCGCGGCATCTTCGGCGCGCCGAGCTTCGTGGCCCGAGGCGAGCTCTTCTGGGGCAACGACCGCCTCGACGACGCGTTCGCCTGGGCGCGCCGAGACGGCTCCGACACGGACCGAGCGGAATGAACGCGAGCTGCCTGTGCGGCGGCATCCGGATCGAGGTCTCGAGCAAGGTAGGCCCGCTGGTCTACTGTCACTGCTCGCGCTGCCGCAAGGCGAGCGGCAGCGCGTTCAGCGCGAACGTGAACGTGCGCCGCCGCTACTGGCGCTACGCCGCAGGCGAGGACCTCGTGCGCGAGTTCGAGTCGTCGCCGGGCGTGTATCGCGCGTTCTGCTCGCGCTGCGGAAGCCCCGTCTACAGCCGCTGGGACGCGGATCCCGACATGCTCCGGCTCCGGCTCGGGCTCCTGGAAGAGGACCCGGGGCGCCGCGCGCTCGCGCACTTCTGGGTCGGCTCGGGCGCTCCGTGGTACGAGATCGGCGACGAGCTTCCGCGGTTCGAACGCGGGCCTGCGGACCACGAGGCCGAGGTCGCGGCGCGGCTCGGCCGAGCGACGGAATGACCGCGCGCGCGCGCGCGGACGAGCGCGCGCTGCTCGACGAGCAGCTCGCGTACTACCGGGCGCGCGCGCCGGAGTACGACGAGTGGTTCCTGCGCCAGGGCCGCTACGACCGCGGCGAGGCCCATCGGATCGCCTGGGAGGCGGAGGTCGATACCGTCGAGGGCGCGTTGCGCGCCGCCCGGCCCCGGGGCCGCGCGCTCGAGCTCGCCTGCGGCACGGGCCTGTGGACGGGGCAGCTGCTCGTGGGCGCGGAGTCGGTGACGGCGGTCGACGCGTCGCCGGAGGTGCTCCGGATCCACCGCGAGCGCGTCGCGTCCGACCGCGTCCGCTACGTGCAGGCGGACCTCTTCCACTGGCGGCTCGACGCGGTCTACGACTTCGTCTTCTTCGGGTTCTGGCTCTCGCACGTGCCGCCGTCGCGCTTCGAGGCGTTCTGGAGCATCGTGCGTGCGGCGCTCGCGCCCGGCGGCACCGCGTTCTTCGTGGACAACGCCCGCTCGCCGGAGGTGCTGGCGCGAGACCACGCCTTCCCCGACGAGGGCTCGCACGTGATGGAGCGGCTGCTCAACGACGGGCGGCGCTTCCGCGTCGTGAAGGTGTACTACGAGCCCGGCGAGCTCGAGGCGCGCCTCGCCGAGCTCGGCTGGCACGCGCGCGTGCGGAGCTCCGGCGAGTTCTTCCTCTTCGGCGACGTCGTCGCCGCGTAGCGATGCGCTTCCGGCGAGCGACCGACGCCGACGCGGGGGCCATCGAGCGGCTCATCGCGCACTCCGCGCGCGAGCTGAGCCGGGGCGACTACACGAGCGCGCAGGTCGAAGCCGCGCTCGGCTCGGCGTTCGGGCTCGACTCGCAGCTCGTGCGCGACGGCACGTACTTCGTCGCGGAGGTGGACGGAGAGCTCGCGGCGTGCGGCGGGTGGAGCTTCCGCAAGACGCTGTTCGGCGCGGACGCGGCCGAGACGCGCGAGCCGGAGCTCCTGGATCCGGCCCGGGAAGCGGCGCGCATCCGCGCGTTCTTCGTGCACCCTCGCTTCGCCCGCCGCGGGCTCGGTCGCGCGCTCCTCGCGCTCTGCGAGGACGAGGCCCGCCGTCGCGGGTTCGCGGCAGCGGCGCTCATGGCGACGCTCCCCGGCGAGCGCTTGTACCGCGCGAGCGGCTACGCCGCCTCGGACCCGGTCGACCACGAGCTCCCGGGCGGCGTGCGGATCCGCTTCGTCCCGATGCAGAAGAGTCTGGCCGGCTAGCCTTGCGTCGGCCCGGAAGCCGCCGCGCGGCGGACGGCGCCGAGCTCGCGCGGGTCGCGCAGCAGCGCGCGGAGCGCGAGCTCGGCGACGGCCTCGCCCACCTGCGCGGGCGTGACTCGCCCCTCGCGGTCGAACCAGGTGAGGACGGCCTCGTCCATGCCGAAGACGAGCCGCGTCGTGAGCGCGGGCTCGACGGGCGCGAACGAGCCGTCGCGCACGCCCTCCGCGACGAGGGCCTCGAGGATCTCGATCAGGCGCGCGCGCAGCCGCCAGAACCGCGCGAACGGGCGCGTGCGCGCCTCGGGTGCGAGCCAGACGGCCGCAAGGTCGTAAGGCGACGCGCACAGCTCGCGGGCGTCGAACGCGAGGATCCGGAACAGCCGGACGCCCGGAGGCTCCGCGCGTGCCGCCGCCTCCTCGGCGAACTCCACCGCGGGCGCGATCGCGACCTCGAGCAGCGCCTCGACGATCGCGTCCTTGTGCGGGAACCAGTGGAAGAGCGAGGGCTGGCGCAGCCCCGCCGCCGCGGCGATCTCGCGCGTGGTCGTCGCGGTGATGCCCTGGCGCGCGAACAGCCGCGCCGCGTGGAACAGGATCTCCTCCCGCGGCGCGCGCGCGCGGCGCCGGGCGTCGGCGCGCGGGCGCCCCACGGGCCGCCGAGGCGCGGCACGGCGCGGCGCGTCGGTCATGCCGACGAATCTATCGGGCGAGCGGTATTGACGAAAGTCCATCGTGCCCTTATTCTATCAAACGATAGAAAACCGCCCCGCCTTCGAGGAGGCACCCGTGGCCTTCGCCGGCAACCGCGACGCCCTGGCCCTGGAGCTCGCCGAGCGAGCCGCGCTCCCGCTCGAGCAGGCGCGCGCGCTCCCGCCGGACGCCTACCGCAGCGCGGCGCTGCTCGCCGCGTGACCCCAGCCGGCGGCGCGCGCGGCGGCGCCACGCGGTAGCGTCCCGCGCGTGGCGGTCGAGATCCTGGGCTTCGACCACGTGTACCTCGCCGTCCGCGAGCTGGCAGCCTCCGAGGCGTTCTACGACCG
>DATAGA010000617.1:0-3399 GCA_036257215.1 Myxococcota bacterium | reverse complement strand
AGGCCCTGGACGCGCGCGGCGAGGATGTCGGAGAAGCGCACGAGCATCGGCGTGCGCACGCCGCGGCCCTGGAGGTCCTGCACGAGGCTCAGGAGGTCCAGCGCCGGGCCGTCGGCGCCGCGCGCGCGCACCTCCACGTGGCCCTTGTCGTTGACTCCGAAGAACCCGCGGCCCCAGTTGGGGACCTGGTAGAGCTCGAGGCTGTCGCGGACCGTCCAAGCGTGCATGGAGGATCCTCTGAGCCTGGGGGGATTGGGCCGCCGATCTGTCGACGAGGCTCGAAGAGGTTTCGATGAAGCGCGGGGTGCCGGGGTTCCGCGCTGGGCTTACCTATAGCGTTTCGCGGCCGCGCCGGTACCGCTCCCCGCGGCTAGGACCCGCCGAGCGGCTCGTCCCGCTCGCTTCCGCTCGCCAGCTCCCGCACCCGCGCGACGCCGCGCGCCAGCTCGTCCGGCCCGATCAGGTGCGCGCGCGCCGCTCCTGCTCGGTCGGCACGACCGAGCGCGCGCTTGAGCGGGAGGTCCAGCGCGAGCTCCACCGCGCGTCCTGCCTCGCGCAGGCGCGTCGCATGGCGGATCGCCGCGCGCCGCACCGGCTCCGCGTCCGCGCCGGCCGCCACCGCGACGACGACGTCGTCGAGGCCGCGCGGGAGGTCCGGCAGGAGGCCCTTCTCCGCCAGCAGCTCGCCGATCACCGCGTCGCCGAAGCCGAAGCCCGCGGCGGGGAGCGGCCGGCCGCCGAGGCTCTCCACCAGCCGGTCGTAGCGTCCGCCGCCGCAGATCGCGCGCAGCTTGCCGGCCGCGTCGAACGCCTCGAACACGACGCCCGTGTAGTACGCGAGGCCGCGGACGATCGAGGCGTCGAAGTCCACCCGGTCGGCCACCCCGTAGGCGTCGAGCGCGCCGAAGAGCGCGTCGAGCTCCGCCAGGGCCGGGGCGGCGGAGGCCGGCAGCCGGCGGCGCGCGTCGGCGAGGTCCCGCACGGCCAGGAAGCCGAGCAGCGCGTCCGACTCGGCGGCGGCGAGGCGGACCGGGCCGGCGGGGTCGGTGAGCGCCGCCGCGACGGCGTCGCGACCCAGCTTGCCCAGCTTGTCCACGATCACGCACAGCGCCGCGAAGCGCTCGGCGCCGAGCTCGCCGCCGCGCGCGAGCGCCTCGAGCAGCCCGCGGCTCGAGACGCGCACGCGCACGTCGCCGCGCGGGAGGCCCAGCCGGTCCAGCAGCGCGAACGCCGCCGCGATGAGCTCCGCCTCCGCCTCCACGCCGGGCACGCCCCAGACGTCCATGTTCCACTGGTAGTGCTCGCGGCGGCGGCCGCGCGTCATGCGCTCGTAGCGCCAGCACTGCGGGATCGAGTACCAGCGCAGCGGGAGCGCCAGCTCGCCCTGGCGTGCGATCACCATGCGGGCGAGGGAAGGCGTCAGCTCGGGCCGCAGCGCCAGGTGCCGGTCGTGGAGCGTGAAGTGGTAGAGCTGGTCGACGATCTCCTCGCCGGCCTTGCGGATGAAGAGCTCCGCGTGCTCGAGCACTGGCGCGTCGACCTCCTCGTAGCCGAAGCCCCGCGCGACCTCGCGGAAGTGGCCGAAGAGCCAGTGCCGCAGTCGCATCGCCTCGGGGTAGAAGTCGCGCGTCCCGCGCGGCGGCTGGAGGCTCATGCGCGCGGGTTTAACACACCCGGGCGCCCCCGCCGCCCGGCTGCTACACGATCCGGTTCACTCGGGCCGGGGGATGCGGATGCGAGCGGGATGGGAGCGTCGGGCCGCGCGGGGACGGGAGGCGAAGCGCGTCGCGCTCGCGCTCGCGCTCGCGGCGGCCGCGGGCTGCGGCTCCGGCGAGGAAACGAAGCGGCCGGCGAGCCCACCCGCTCCGGCTCCCGCCGCGCCGAGCGGCGCGCAGCCCGGGCCGGGCGGGGCGCCGGCGCCGAGCACCGCGACCGCGCCGGCGGACTTCGCGCAGGGACTCCTCGTCGCCGTGTCGCGGTTCGAGAAGGCGGAGGCCGGCGCACCGAAGCCGCACTCCGAGCTCCTCTTCCTGCGCCGCCGCGGGGGGCGTTGGGAGGCGACGACGCACGAGGACCCGAGCGCGCCCGTCTTCCACAAGGCGCTCGTCTACCCGGTGCCCGGCGAGGGCCCGGCGGTCCTCACGCTCGGCGGCTCGGCGCCCGGCGGCCCGGCCGCGCTCAAGCTCTGGCACCGGAGCCCGGACCGGCTGCGGGCCGAGGTCGTGTGGGAGGCCAACTTCGGCGGGAAGTTCAGCCGCATGCGCGACGCGGAGATCGCCGACCTCGACGCCGACGGGACGGCCGACCTCGCCGTCGCGACGCACGACCAGGGCGTCGTGGCGGTGGTGAGCCCGCGCGCGGGCGGCGGCTGGGACGTGAAGGAGCTCGACCGCGAGAAGGACACGTTCGTGCACGAGATCGAGGTCGGCGACCTCGACCGCGACGGCGCGCTCGAGGTCTACGCGACGCCGAGCGAGCCCAACCGGCTCGACGGAACGCCGCAGCCGGGGAAGGTCGTACGCTACGTGCCGGTGAAGGGCGAGGGGCGGACGGTGGTCGGCGACCTCGGCACCCGCCACGCGAAGGAGATCCTCGTCCACGACGTGGACGGCGACGGCACCGACGAGCTCTACGTCTCGATCGAGGCGGCCGAGGGCGGCGAGCTCGAGATCCGCCGCTACGACGCGGGCACGTCGCCGGCGGGCGGCTTCGCGGTCGCCACGCTGCGCGACCCGATGTGCCGCTTCCTCGTCGCGGCGGACTTCGACGGCGACGGCAAGAAGGAGATGGTGGCATCGGCCAAGGACACGGGCGTCTGGCTGCTGCGTCCCGGTCCCGACCCGCGCGAGCCGTTCGCCGTGTCGCTCGTCGACGCGGACTCGAAGGGCTTCGAGCATGCGACTCTCGCCGCCGACCTGGACGCGGACGGGCGCGCCGAGCTCTACGTGGCGAGCGACGACGACAAGGAGATCCGCCGCTACGTGTGGAGCGGCTCGCGCTTCGAGCGCGAGACGATCTACGCGCGCACTGCACCCGACTCGATTCTCACCTGGAACCTGACGCCGGTGCCGGTGGAGCTGATGCCCGAGCCCGCCTCCTGATCTCGGCTCCCCACTAGGCGCCCGCGGTCGCGACGAGCGCCTCGCAGGCGACCTCGATGGCGGCCTCCATGTTGCGGTCGAGGTCGAGCTCGGCGGGGCCCGGCCAGGGCGTGCGGTCGGAGACGACGCACACGCACCCGGCGCGGACGCCGAAGATGCCGGCCAGCGTGAGCAGCACGCCGGCCTCCATCTCGCAGTTGAGAACGCCCGCCGCGCGCATCGCGAGGATCCGCTGCGCGTGCTCCGGCCCCCAGTAGCGGCCGGCGCTCATCGTGGCGAGGCCGCCGTCCGCGGTCAG
>DATAGA010000610.1:0-3512 GCA_036257215.1 Myxococcota bacterium | reverse complement strand
CACGGCTACACGCGCATTCCCGCCTGGAGCGAGCGACTCGCGGCCGCGGGCTACGAGATCGAGGCGCAGGCGCGCTTCTCGCCGACGCTGCGCGTGCTGGCGGCGCTCGGGCTGCCGGCGCCCCGGCGCGAGTCGGCGCGCGCCGGCCTCGAGATCGAGGACCGCGCGGGCTCGCCGCTCTTCTCCGCGCGCCCGCCGCCCGGCTACGTCGAGTTCGCCGACGTCCCGCGCGTCGTCGCCGACGCCCTCGTGTTCGTGGAGAACCGCGAGCTGCTCGACCGCGTGCACCCGCGCCGCAACCCCGCGCTCGAGTGGGACCGGATCGCGCAGGCCGGCGGACAGCTCGTCCGCGACACGGTTGGCCTCGGCGGACCCGCGGCGGGCGGCAGCACGCTCGCCACGCAGATCGAGAAGTTCCGCCACTCGCGCGGCGGCGTCACGTCGTCCCCGCTCGAGAAGCTGCGCCAGATCGGGGCGGCGAGCCTGCGCGTCTACGGGCGCGGGCCGGACACGCGCCCGGCGCGGCGCGAGCTGGTCGTCGACTACCTGAACTCGCTCCCGCTCGCCGCGGTGCCGGGGCACGGCGAGGTCCTCGGCCTGCGCGAAGGGCTCGAGGCGTGGTACGGCGCCGACTTCGACCGCACGAACGAGCTGCTCCGCTCGCTGGCGCGGAGCGGGCCGCCCTCCGAGGCGGCCGTCGTCGCGTACGTCGAGGCGCTCAGCCTCATCCTCGCGACGCAGCGGCCGACGGTGTACCTGGTCGACCGGCCCGACCTGCTGGCCGCCCGCATGGCCAGCTACCTCGACCTCTTCGCCCGCGCGGGGCTGATCTCGCCGGAGCTGCGCGACGCCGCCAGCCGCGCCCGCCTCGTGCGCCGCACCGGTGCAGCGGCCGCGCGAGACCGCGGCCTCGAGCGCAAGCCCGCCAGCCCCGTGCGCTCGCGCCTCGTCGAGCTACTCGGGCTCGGCGGGTACCCGGAGCTCGACGCGCTCGACCTGCGCGTCGAGAGCACGCTGGACGGCCCCGCGCAGCGCCGCGCCACCGAGGTGTTGCGCGGTCTGCGCGACCCGGCGCGCGCCGCCGCGGCGGGCCTCACGGGCTTCCGGCTGCTGCGGCCGGGCGAGGGGGAGGGCGTCGTCTACAGCTTCGCGCTCTACGAGCGCGGCGAGGACGCCAACCGCCTGCTCGTGCAGACGGACAACTTCGACCGCGCCCTCGACGTGAGCGAGGGCGCGAAGCTCGATCTCGGCTCGACGGCGAAGCTGCGCACCCTGGTCTCCTATCTCGACGCGATGGCCGCCCTCCACGACGAGCTCGCCGGGCGCGACCCGGCGGAGCTGCGCGCGCTGCCGATCCACCCGAGCGACCGCCTCAGCCGCTTCGCCCGCGACGCGCTCGCGCGCCGGCCGGGGCTCGAGCTCGGCGCGTTCCTTGAGCTCGCGATCGACCGGCGCTACTCGGCGAGCCCGTACGAGACCTTCTTCACGGGCGGCGGCCAGCACCGCTTCGCCAACTTCGACCGGGCCCACGACCGACGCATCGTGACGCTGCGCGAGGCGTTCCGCGACTCGATCAACCTGCCGTTCGTGCGCCTGATGCGCGACCTCGTCGACCACCTCATCTCGCGGCCGCCGGGGACGGGTCGCAGCGTCCTCGAGAACCTCTCCGACCCGCGGCGCGAGGCCTACCTCGCGCGCTTCGCGGACCGCGAGGCGCGCGTCTTCCTGCGGCGCTTCTACGCCCGGCATCGCGGTGCGAACCGCGACGCGATGCTCGCCCGCCTGGTCGGCGCGCGGACGCCCTCGGCGAAGCGCGTCGCGCTGCTGCTGCGGACGGTCGACCCCGAGCAGCCGCGCGAGGCGTTCGACGCCGAGATGCGGACCCGGCTCGGACGCCGCGTACCGGACGACGCGCAGCTCGCGGTCCTCCACGAGGCGTACGAGCCGGGCCGCGTCGGGCTCGCCGACCGCGGCTACCTCGCGGGCCTCCACCCGCTCGAGCTCTGGCTGGTCGCGTACCTGGCGCGCGAGCCGGACGCCAGCTTCGAGCAGGTGCTCGAGGCGAGCGCGGCGGAGCGCATCGAGGTCTACCGCTGGCTGTTCCGGTCGCGGCGCAAGTCGGCGCAGGATACCCGCATCCGGACCGAGCTCGAGCGCGAGGCGTTCACCCGGCTGCACGCCCAATGGCGTGACACGGGCTACCCGTTCGAGTTCCTGGTCCCCTCGTACGCGACGGCGATCGGCAGCTCGGCCGATCGTCCGGCGGCGCTCGCGGAGCTGGTCGGCATCCTGCTCGACGGCGGCGTGCGCCGGTCCACGCACCGCATCACCCGCCTCGCGTTCGCCGAGGGCACGCCGTACGAGACGCGCTTCGCGCCGGCCGCGCAGCCGCCGCGCGCGGTGATCCGGCGCGAGGTCGCCGGGGCGGTGCGCGGCGCCATGGGCGACGTCGTCCTGTCGGGGACCGCGCGGCGCGCGGCGGGTGCGCTGAGCGGGCCCGACGGAAAGCCGCTGCGCATCGGCGGCAAGACCGGAACGGGCGACCACCGCTTCGAGGTGACCGGACCCGGCGGCCGCGTGATCCAGTCGCGCGCCGTGAGCCGCACCGCGACGTTCGTCTTCTACGCCGGCGACCGGCTCTACGGGGTCGTCACCGCCCACGTCTCGGGCCCGGCCGCGGGCCACTATGCGTTCACCAGCTCCCTCCCGGTGCAGCTCTTCCGCACGCTGCTGCCCGAGCTGGCCGGCCTGCTCTCGGCGGCGCGCTGATCCGCGCAGCGTTCGCCTCGCGTTCGGCCTGCGCGCTCAGAGGCCGCGTCGGCAGCGGGTGTCGGCGGGGTCGAGGCGCTGCGAGTCGGCCTCCGCGAGGAGCGCCGCGCGCTCGGCCTCGGCGCGCGCGAGGCGCCGGGCGGTGAGGTCGCGGTGCTCGACCACGAGCGCGCGCGCCTCGCCGCGCGGGTAGCCGTCGCGCCGCGCGCGCTTGTAGGCGCGTACGGCGTCGGTGTGCTCGCGCTGCGCGAACGCGACGTCGCGCTCCGCCGTGCAGAGCCGCTCCGCGAGCGTGCGCTCCGCGGCCGCGGCGACGTCGGGACGCCGGCGCAGGCGCAGCGGCGCGAGACCCTCGGGCGCGAGGTCGGACGCCTCTGCGTCCGCGTCCGGCGACTCCTCCGCCCCGGACCGCCCCTCCGCCCCGGGCGTGCGCCCGATCGGCGGCCGCGCGACGGCGTCGAGCGGCTTGGCCGTCCCGCGCAGGTCGGCCGGGTCCTTAGCCTCCGCCCCGAAGGCAGGCGCGGCGGGCTCGGCGCGCAGGGCGTCCGGGTCGACGCTCTCGCCGCGCCGGCGGGAGAGGTCCGACGAGCCGTACGGCAGCGGTGCGGCGTCGGGCGCGGTGTTCGGGTCGGAGCCGGCGTCCTCGTCGAGCTGGGCCCACCCGACCGCAGGGAAGAGCGGGACGCCGGCGCTCCCGAGCGCGAGCGCCGCCGCGACGAGCCCCCGCGTCGCCGCGACCCGCA
>DATAGA010000171.1:0-5957 GCA_036257215.1 Myxococcota bacterium | reverse complement strand
TGCGCGAGCGCATGCGCGTCGCTACGTCGCGCTGGCCGCTGCCGGAGCGGCTGCCGCCGCGGGTCACGGAGCTCGCCCGGCGAGTGGAGGCGTACTACGAGTCAGGCGAGAACCCGAAGCAGCCCGTCCTCTGACGCGGCGCCGGCGCCCGCCGTCGCGGCGCCCGCGCCCGGGCTGCCCCGGGTCGAGCTGCGCGTCGAGCGCCTGCGCACGACGTTCCGCTTCACGTACGCCTTCCACGCGCGCGAGGTGCGCTTCGAGCGCGATCTCGGCACCGGCTACGAGCGGCTCTTCCCCGAGACGTTCTCGTTCCACGCCGACCGGCACGATCCGGCCGAGCTCTACCTCCAGCTCGAGGACCTCTGGTCGAGCCCGCGCCTGCTCGGCCCGCGCGCGAACCGGCGCGACGCCGAGGAGCTGGCGCGCCGCTTCCTCGCGGCATTGCCGGGCTGCCTCGAGGACGCGCTCGAGCGCGCGGCGGCGGGCGCCGAGGCGCGCTCGGAGACGCTGGGCCGCGTCTGCGAGGACGTCGCGCTGCTCGGCCACGTCGCCTCGCGCTTCCTCGCCGACAAGGGTCTCGCGGACCACCCGCAGGTGCGCCTTGCCGCACTCCACTTCCGTAAGGTCGTCTTCTACGCCGTGCTCGAGGTCGTGGACCGGCGCGTGAGCCCGGAGTTCCTCGAAGAGTACCTCGCGGGCCGCGCGCGCCTCGACGACGAGCACGAGTTCGGCGCCTTCTACGCGCTCGCCGGGAACGACCAGGACGCGGTCGACCGCACGGTGCTCGCCGTGGCCGAGCGCGCCTTCCACCGCTGGCTCGAGGGCGTCTGCCTCGACGAGGCGAACCGCGCGTTCGAGACGGAGGACTCGCCGTTCGAGGACCGGGCGCGCGAGGTGCTCCGCGCGGTCGCCGTGAACGGGACCGGACCCGTGGGCCGCGCCCGCGAGCTGCGCTGCTTCCTGCGCCGCCCGGGCAACCGCGACTGCGCGCGCGTGCTCGAGACGCTCGAGCGCTGGTTCCTGCGCCAGTACGACGTGCACCACGGCGCAGTGGTGCTGAAGCACGCCGCCGCCCTCGCCGCCGGCCGCAGCGACCCGGACCGCACGCTCTCCTGGCACTCCCGGCGCACGTACGTGCTCGGGCTGCTCCTCCCCGCGCTCCCGTTCCTCCTCGCGATCTTCTTCTACCGCGAGCCGTGGAAGCAGATCCTCGACGTCTGGGTGACGCTCGAGGTGATCGCGGTCGTCGCCGTCGCGCTCTGGCTCTTCACCGTCCACTTCGTCTGGCGCAAGGACCTGACGTTCTTCCGCGCGGCCGTGCCCCGCATCGCGGCGGGCATCATCGTCGGGTACCTGCCGGTCTTCCTGATCGACGAGGTCTGGGACCTCGCCGGGCAGTCGTGGACGACCCTCACCGAGGTCGTCGTGATGCTCGGCGCGCCCACGCTGATCTATCTCTACGTCGAGATCCAGCGCAAGCTCGGGGACCAAACGCTCGCGTTCCGCCGCGCGACCGAGGTCTTCTTGCTCGGCCTGCTCCAGTCGGCGGCCTTCGGGCTCGTCGCGACGAGCCTCCTCGGCGGTCTCATGGCGACGCGCAACTGGGGCTCGCCCGCGCTGCGCGGTCAGCTCGAGCACGTGAGCACCGGGGCGCTGCGCGACCACCTCGAGCCCGTGATCGGCCTCTTGCCGCGCATCCTCGGCGTCGAGCCGTTCGCCGCGTTTCCCACGGCCGTGCTGCTGATGACGTTCCTCGCGTTCTTCATCGGGACGTTCCTGCAGCTCCTGTGGGAGGATCTGCCGATCACGGAGCCGATGTGACGTCGATGTGACGGGCGACCCCCGCGGGGGGTGGTATCCTTTCCCCGCTCGGAGGACCGCCCGCTCGATGCCCGACATCACGATGTACACGAAGTCCTGGTGTCCCTACTGCGACCGGGCGAAGCGGCTCCTGGCGGAGAAGGGGCAGCGCTGGACCGAGATCGACGTCGAGGATGATCCCGCGCGGCGCGACGAGATGGTGCGGCGCTCCGGCCGGACCACCGTGCCCCAGATCTGGATCGGCGAGCAGCACGTCGGTGGCTTCGACGACCTCGCCGCGCTCGAGCGAGCCGGCCAGCTCGACCCGCTCCTCTCTGGCGGTCCGGCTCGGCGAGCGGGCGCGGCGTCGCACGAGCGCGTGCGGCTCGTGATCGTGGGGAGTGGTCCTGCAGGCTACACCGCGGCGATCTACGCGGCGCGCGCCGAGCTCGCCCCGGTCGTCCTCGCGGGTCTCCAGTTCGGCGGCCAGCTGATGCTCACGACGGACGTCGAGAACTACCCCGGCTTCCCGGAGGCCGTGTCCGGGCCCGAGATGATGGAGCGTTTCCAGCGCCAGGCCGAGCGCTTCGGCGCCCGGATCCACTTCGAGGACGCGACGCGCGTCGACCTCTCGCAGCGCCCGTTCCTCGTCGAGACCGCCGAGCGCTCGCTCCTCACGGACGCGCTCGTCGTCGCGACGGGCGCGTCGGCCAAGTGGCTGGGGCTCCCCAGCGAGACGCGGCTCACCAACAAGGGCGTCTCGGCCTGCGCCACCTGCGACGGCGCGCTCTACCGCGGCAAGGCGATGGCCGTGGTGGGGGGCGGCGACACGGCGATGGAGGAGGCGCTCTTCCTCACGCGCTTCGCCACCAAGGTGACGGTGATCCACAGGCGCGGCGAGCTGCGCGCGTCGAAGATCATGCAGGAGCGCGCCAAGAAGAACGAGAAGATCGACTTCCTCTGGCACTCGGCCGTCGAGGAGGTGCTCGGCGACGACTTCGTCACCGGGCTGCGCGTGCGCAACCTCCAGACCGGCGCCGTGAGCGAGCTCCCCGTCGAGGCGCTCTTCGTCGCGATCGGGCACCAGCCGAACACCGAGCTGTTCCGCGGCCAGCTCGAGCTCGACGACGTCGGCTACATGAAGGTCGAGCCGGGCGGCACGCGCACCGGGATCGAGGGCGTCTTCGCCGCGGGCGACGTGATGGACGCGACCTACCGCCAGGCCGTGACCGCGGCGGGGACCGGCTGCATGGCGGCCATCGACGCCGAGCGCTGGCTCGCCGCGCAGGGATTCGAGTAGGGCGCGTGCCGCTCACCCGGGAGCGGTTCGAGCAGCTCGTCGCCCGGTCGCCGGACATCGTCGTCGCCACCGACCGGCGCGGCACGGTGATCTTCTACAACGACGGCGCCGAGAAGAGCCTCGGCTACGAGCCCGAGGAGGTGCTCGGGGCGCACGTCGTCCTGTTCTACCCGAATCTGGAAGAGGCGAAGCGCGTCGCCCGCGCGATGCGCGCCGGAGAGGACGGCGTCGCGAACTTCCGCACGACGTTCGTCGCCAAGGCGGGCGAGCACATCCCCGTCGCGATCTCGGGCGCAATCCTCTACGACTCCCTGCCCTCCGGCGAGCGCGTCGAGGACGGGACGATCGGCTTCGCCAAGGACCTGCGCGAGATCCTGCAGAAGGACCAGCTCGCGACGCTCGGCGAGGTCGCGATCGGGCTCTCCCACGAGATCAACAACCCTCTGGCCGTGATCCTGAACCAGGCCGAGCTGCTCGAGCACGACGTCGACCGGCTGGCCGGCGAGCGCGAGTGCGCGGTGGAGAACGAGCGGCTCGACGCGATCCGGCGCGAGGTCGCGCGCATCTCGGAGATCCTCGAGCAGCTGACAGCGATGGCGCGCGGCGAGAAGTACGAGACGGTCGACTACGTCGGTCCGGCGCGCATGGTGGACCTGCGCCGCAAGGACCTGCGCGAGCGGCGCGCGGACCCCCGGCTGCACGGCGCGCGCGTGCTCGTCGTCGACGACGACGGCGGCGTGCGCCGCTCGCTCACGGAGATCCTCGCGGTCGCCGGCTGCAGCGTCGACGCGGCGGCCGACGGCGCGGAGGCGATGGAGCGGCTCGAGTCGGGCCGCTACGACGCCGTGATCTCCGACGTCGTGATGCCGCGCATGGACGGCTACGAGCTCTACTTGGAGATCCGCAAGCGCTGGCCCGAGCTGCCCGTCCTCATGATGACGGCCTTCCACTACGACAAGGACCACATCATCAAGCGCAGCCGGATGGAGGGCCTCTCGGGCGTGATCTTCAAGAAGCCCGTCGACCCGGCGCGGCTGCTCGAGACGCTGCACGAGACGATCGACCGCGTCCGCTCCGGCCGCCGCGCGTAGCGGCGCGGGACGTCTGAACGGAACGGCGCGCGATCGCGCTGCTACTCCCGCTTCAGCAGGTCCTTCGGGATGTTGAAGAGCTGGCCCGCCTCGTTCTTGCAGAGGAAGCTGTCGGCCCACTCCTTCAGCACCGAGACCTTCTCGCCCTCCGCGAACGCGACGTCCTCGGGCTCCTCGCCGAGATTCGAACGGTGCTGGAGCGTCACGGCGCGGACGAGGGTCGCGGACGGCATCGGAGGTCTCCTTCGAGCCGGCCTGTTGTAGCCGGTCGCCTCTCCGGCTTCAACGCACGCGGGCGTGGGCCGTTCGTCAGCCCGGCGGCGCCGGCGTGCGGGCGACGCAGACCGCCGCGACCCGGCGCGCGCCCGCCTCGCGCAGGACGCGCGCGGCCTCCCCGAGGGTGGCGCCGGTCGTCACGACGTCGTCGACCAGCCAGACGGTGCAGCCCGGCACCGCACGCGCGGGCGCGAACGCGCCGGCCACGTTGCGCCGGCGGCCCGGCCGATCGAGCCACGTCTGGCTCGGCGTGTCGCGCACGCGGAGCAGCGCGCCGAGCGGCGGCGCGCCGAGCGCGCGGGCGAGCGAGCGGGCGAGGACGGCCGACGGGGTGAAGCCGCGCGCGCGCACGCGCGCAGCGTGGAGCGGGACGGGGACGAGCGCGTCGGGGAGAGGGCCCGGCACGAGCGCCGCAGCCTCGCGCACGAGCGCGAGCGCGACCGCCTCGGCGCCGGGGTCGAAGCCCGCGAGCCGGGGGCCGGCGTACTTGAAGCGACGCACGTACGACGCGGCAGCGCCCTCGAACCAGACCGCGGCGCAGCAGGCGTCCAGCACCCCCGAGCCGGACGCGCACGCCTCGCAGCGCATGCCCGGGGCTGGCGCGGCGTCCTGACAGGCCGGGCACGCCGAGCGATCGATGCGCGCGAGCGCTCGGTCGCAGGCCGTGCAGAGCGCGCGCCGCTCCGTCAGCGCGCGGCTGCACCCGGCGCAGCGCGGCGGGAGGACGAGGTCGAGCAGCTCGCGGGCGAGCGCGCGCAGCGCCGACTCCGACGGGACCGGGGCGCCGCGACGCTAGCGCACAGGAGCGCAGTCGCGTCTCGCGCGTGCGCCGCCGCATCGACGAGGCGAGGGCCGCGGGGCGGGCTAGGTCAGCAGCGAGCGGCCGGTCATCTCGGGCGGGGCAGGAAGGCTCAGCAGCTCGAGCACCGTCGGCGCGACGTCGGCGAGGCCGCCGTCGCGCAGGCGGCGGCCGCGCGGGTCGCGCGTCACCCACCAGATCGGGACCGGGTTCGTCGTGTGGGCGGTGTGGGGCTCGCCGGTCGCGGGGTCGACCATGAGCTCGCAGTTGCCGTGGTCGGCGGTGATCAGGAGCTGGCCGCCGCGGGCGAGCGTCGCCTCCGCGACGCGCTCGAGGCACTGGTCGATCGTCTCGACCGCCTTCACCGCGGCGGGCAGCACGCCGGTGTGCCCGACCATGTCGGGGTTCGCGAAGTTCACGAGGATGAACGCGTACTCGCGCTCGTCGAGCTTCTCGAGCAGCGCGCGCGTCAGCGGCTCGGCGCTCATCTCGGGCTTGTGGTCGTAGGTGGCGACGTCGCGCGGCGACGGCACCAGCACGCGGTCCTCGCCTTCGAACGGCTCCTCGCGGCCGTTGTTGAAGAAGAACGTCACGTGCGCGTACTTCTCGGTCTCCGCCATCCGGAGCTGCGGGAGCCGCGCCGCCGCGAGGATCTCGCCCAGGATGTTGTGCGGCGCATCCGTCGCAAAGG
>DATAGA010000522.1:0-2166 GCA_036257215.1 Myxococcota bacterium | reverse complement strand
CCGGCCGGCAGGCCCTCGGCGCCGTCGATCCCACTGCGCCGGCACAGGCAGTCGAGCTCGAACACGAGCCCCTCGCTCTCGGCGGCGTGGAAGAGCGACATCGGCGAGTGGAAGTCCGACCCCTCGGGCCCCCGCGCGAGCGCCTCGTAGCCGAACACCGTCTTCGTCGCGACGTCGACGATCGGCTCGTAGACCGAGGTGATCTCGCCGGCGAGCACGATGCCGGTCAGCTGCTTGCGGCGCCGGCGCGCCTCGACGCGCGCGTCGAGCCGCGCGTCCTCGCGCGCTTCCTCGAGCGAGGCGCGCAGCTGGGTCGCGACCCCGTAGTGCGGATTGCGCAGCGACCCCGTGTAGCCGAGCCCGAAGATCGGCGCCTTGCGCGAGTAGGGGTACACGACGCGGTGACCGTGGCGGGCGAGCGCCTCGGCGAGCCCCTCGACGAAGAGCGGGATCTCGGCGCGGTAGAACTCCGCGTCTGCCGGGCTGCGGAAGAGCAGCGCCACGATCTCGTGGTGGCCCGTCTCGCCCGTGACGAGCATCTCCTCGCCCGAGAGGCGGTTCTGGACGAGGCTCTCGACGAGCGCGGCCAGCGAGCCGAGCGAGCGGCAGTACGCCTCGTAGCCGTAGTCGCGCTCGATCTCGGTGAGCGGCTGTGCGTCGATCACGACGAGCCCGAGCGCCCCGAAGCCGGTGAAGCGCTCGGCGATGCGCGGCAGCGCCTCGCCGAGCGACGGAAGGCGCGGCGTGGCCCCGGCGGCGACCCGGTGCGCGGACGGATCGATGCGCTGCCTCACGAGGCGCTCCATCGGCAGGCCGGCGCACGAGGTTGAGCCGCGCCGGCAGCCGCGACCGCTAAGCTCGCGGCGATGGAAAGGTCCTTCCGGGCGGTGATCTTCGACCTCGGGGGCGTCGTATTCGACTCCCCGCTGCACGCGATCGCCCGCTTCGAGCTCGACTTCGGCATCCCGGCCGGCCACGTGAACCGGGTCGTCGTGGCGACGGGCGCGACGGGCGCCTGGTCGCGCCTCGAGCGCGGCGAGCTCGCCGTCGCCGCCTTCGCGCCGCTCTTCGAGCGCGAGTGCGCTGATGCCGGCCATCCGATCGACGCGCTCGCGATGATGGGGCGGATCGGCGAGGCGGCGGCGCCGCGGCCCACGATGCTGGCCGCGCTGCGCGCGCTTCGCGTTCGCGGCTTCGCGCTCGCGGCGCTCACGAACAACTGGCAGGCGGAGTCCGGCCGCAGCGGCGACCGCGACGAGCTGCGCGCGCTCTTCGACGCGTTCGTCGAATCGGCCGTCGTCGGCGTGCGCAAGCCCGACCCGCGCATCTACGAGCTCGCCTGCGAGGCGCTCGGCGTCACACCCGCGCAAGCCGTGTTCCTCGACGACATCGGGCTCAACTTGAAGGCGGCCCGCGCGCTCGGCATGGCCACGATCAAGGTCGACGCCCCCGACGCCGCGCTCGCGGAGCTCGAGCGCGTGCTCGGGCTCGAGGCGGGCGCGCTCGCGTCGAAAGAGCTTCCACCGGTGGTCGCTGCGGGAAACGACTGAGGCCCCCGCCCCCGGGTCGGACTCCCACCCGCGCCGCCGAACCGGGGGTCCACGGCCGGGGTCGGACGCTCGACGGACGGGGTTGCCGCCGACCTGCCGGCGCGTTGCCGTTGGGATGCGCCCACGCTGCGGCGCAGCGTGGAGGGCTCTCGAAGAGGGCGCGTCCGGCCGATAACAGGTCGGAAGGGGGCAGAGCGCCCTTGGACAGCCGGACCGTCCTACTCGTCGACTGCGGCGCTTACCCGCTGCAGGAGCTCGCCACGCGGGCGCGGCGGGTGGGCTTCCGCGTCCTGCGGGCGAAGACGCCCGAGGACGCGCGGGAGGCGCTGCGCGACCGGCGCCACGCGGTCGGCGCGCTCGTGATCCCGCCGGACCTCGAAGCTCCGAGCCTCGCGCTCGCGCTCCAGGCGTTCCGGGACCTCTCGCCCGGGACCGCGCTCCCGGTCCTCGTGGCCGGCCCACGTCCCATGCGCGCGGAGTGCGAGCGGCTGCGCGACGCCGGCGCCGAGCTCGCGCTGTTCGACCCGCTCGACGACCACACGCTGCGCTTCCAGCTGAACCGCGCCGTCGCGGGCAACCTGCCCGAGTCCGCGCAGCGCCGGGCCGTGCGCGTGCC
>DATAGA010000501.1:0-4018 GCA_036257215.1 Myxococcota bacterium | reverse complement strand
CGGTCCTGCGGCTCGACGGACACAGCAACTCCGAGATCGCTGGACCCGCGCTCGACCCCTCGGGCCGCCGGCTCTACTTCAGCTCGCAGCGCGGCGCGAACGGGATCGGGATCGGGACGACGTACGAGGTCACCGGGCCCTTCGCGTGACCCGGAACGCGGCTCGCCCCGGGCAGGAGTCGCGGCGCGGAGCAGGGCTCGGGCTAGGCGTCGTCGCCCGACGCGACCGCCGCCACGAGCGCGAGGTCGCGCTCGCGCACCGAGGCGGGGTCGAACTTGCGCGCCGAGGCCGCCATGCGGGTGAGCGCGGCGCCGAGCGCCATGGGAGGCACCGCGCCGGGCTTCGTCTTCACGAAGCGCACGGGGTTGAGGCGGGCGACGACGTAGCTGCGCAGGTAGGGCGAGCGGAAGCCGCGCTCCTGGAGCGCGGCCACGATGCGCTTCACCTCGGCGTCGATCGCGACGATCCGCGCGGCGAAGCCCTCGCGGTCGCGCAGGCTCGCGGCGAGGCCCCGGTTGGCGAAGCGGTCGACCTTCTTGAGGAGCGGCGCGTAGGCCCCGCCCGCGAAGCGGCCCTCCTCCTCGTAGACGATGCCGAGCGTGAGGAGCTCGGGCGCCTCGAGCACCTCGGCGTGGGACGCTTCCGCGCTCCCGGGCGAGCGCTGCGCGAGCGCGCGCGCCATGCGGATCGCCTCGAGGCTGCGGTCGCGCAGGTTGTGCGCCTTCTCCGTGTTGAGCGCGAGGATGCGGAAGGCGAGGTCCTCGTCCGGCGAGATCAAGGCCGTGATCTGGCGCAGCCCGAGCACCTTCGCCGCCGCGAGGCGGTGGCGCCCGTTGGGCGTCCAGAAGCGGCCCCCGCCGGCACGCACGGCGATGAGGGGATCGAGGAACGAGCCGGTCTCCTCGATCTTCTGGGCGAGGCGCTTCGCGTGCGTCGGCGAGAGGTCGCGCTGGAAGGGCGTGGGGTCGACGGCCTCGATCGGGAGCGCCGCGACGAGGAGGGCGCGCCCGGCGAAGGGATCCCGATACGCGCCGATCGGCGCGCCGCCCGCTTCGGTCACTGCCGCCACGAGAGGCGCGAGCCCGGCGTCGTCGAGCCCGAGCCGGATCTCGCCGCTCGCGAGCCCGCGCCGCTCCTTCGCAGGCGCGAGGCGCTTGCGCGCCGCGCCGGGCCTCCGCGCCCGCGACGCCCTCTTCCTTCGCGCGCTCTTGCGGGCGGCCACGGCGCGAGGCTAGCCGACGGGAGCCGGCGAAAGCCGGCTCGGTCGGCTATCCGGTTCCGGCAAGGACACTCCTGCGACGACTCTTGGGTCGCGCTCGTGGCAAGGGCCCCGCGCGGCGGCGCCTAGAGCTTGAGGCAGACCGACTTCGTCTCCGTGTAGAGCTCGAGCGCTTCCTTGCCCATCTCGCGGCCCCAGCCCGACTGCTTGTAGCCGCCGAACGGCATCGCGGCGTCGAACACGTTGTAGCAGTTGATCCACACCGTCCCGGCGCGCAGCTGCGACGCGATCCGGTGCGCGCGGCCGACGTCGCGCGTCCACACCGCGGCGGCGAGGCCGTAGACGGAGTCGTTCGCCGCGGGGATCACTTCGTCCTCGCGCGTGAACGGGATCGCGGCGACCACCGGGCCGAAGATCTCCTCCCGGATCACCTTCATCGAGGGCTTCGTGTCGACGAGCACGGTCGGCGCGACGAAGTAGCCCTTCTTGCCGACGCGCTTGCCGCCGGTCACGGCCCGCGCGCCCTCGCTCGCGCCCGAGTCGAGGTAGCCGCACACGCGGTCGAGCTGCTCCTGCGAGACCAGCGGGCCCATCTCGGTGCTCGGGTCGAGCCCCGGCCCGAGCCGGATCTTCTCGGCCCGCTCGGCGATCCCCGCGACGACGCGGTCGAAGATCGGCTTCTCGACGAAGAGGCGCGACCCTGCGCAGCAGCACTGGCCATGGTTGAAGAAGATCCCGTTCGCCGCGCCCTCGATGGCGCTCTCCGGGTCGGCGTCCGCGAGCACCACGTTCGGCGACTTGCCGCCGAGCTCGAGCGACACCTTCTTCAGGTTGCCCGCCGCGGCCTGCACGATGAGCTTGCCGACCTCGGTGGACCCGGTGAAGGCGACCTTGTCGACGTCCGGGTGCGCGGCCAGCGCCGCGCCGGCCGTCTCGCCGTAGCCCGTCACCATGTTCACGACGCCGTTCGGGTAGCCCGCCTCGCAGACGAGCTCCGCCAGCCGCAGCGCCGTGAGCGGCGTCTGCTCGGCCGGCTTCATCACGACGGTGCAGCCGGTGGCGAGGGCGGGGCCGAGCTTCCACGCGGCCATCAGCAGCGGGAAGTTCCAGGGGATGATCTGGGCGACGACGCCGACCGGCTCGCGCAGCGTCCACGCGACGTGGCCGGGCACCGAGATCGGAATCGTCGATCCGTCGAGCTTCGTCGCCCAGCCCGCGAAGTAGCGCAGGCAGTCGACCGCGAGCGGCACGTCCGCGGCGCGCGCCACGGCGCACGGCTTGCCGTTGTCGAGGCTCTCGAGCTGCGCGAACTCGTCGGCGTGCGCCTCGAGCAGGTCGGCGAGCTTCCAGAGGAGGCGGCCGCGCTCGGACGCCGTCAGCGCCGGCCACGCGCCGGACTCGAACGCGCGCCGCGCCGCGCGCACCGCGCGCTCGACGTCCTCGCGATCGCCTTCGGCCACCTTGGCCAGCACGTCGCCGGTGGCGGGGTCGTACGTCGGAAACGCCTTGCCGGAGGCGGCTTCCACGAACTTGCCGTCGATCAGCATGGGCCGCTGCTTCGCGACGAAGCTGCGGACGTCGGAGCGGAGGTCGGGAGCGGCGGACATGGGGACGTCCTCCTGAGGGCGGCGCGCGCAACGCAGCGCCGGTGGGCCGATGGTACCTCAGCGCGGACGCCGCGGAGCGCCGGGCGGCCGGCAGCCGCGCGCGGCGAGCGGTCAGGCGAGCGGCGACCAGCGCAGCGAGCGCAGCAGGCGGCTCTCCCACTGGTCGCGCAGCTGGAGCGCGTCGTGCATCCAGGTACCGGGGGCGGTGTAGCGCGCCGGAACCTCGCGCGTGAGCAGCGGCACGAGCGCCTTCGTATTCACGATGCGCTGCCACAGCACGACCTCGCGCCGGCGGCCGCTGCCGAACGCGGTCCGGAACGCGCCTTCGACGCGCAGGATCGCCGTGCCCTCGGCCTCGTGGTCGGCCATCTCGCGGGCGTAGTGACGGCCGGAGGCCTCGACGTAGCGCTCGAGCGACCCGGGGTGCGGCCACACCGTGTCCTCCATGAAGAGGCTCGCGGCGTCGGCCGCCTTCGGTGCGGTCGGAACGCTCGCGAGGTCCACCTCCTGGAGCGGCGACCACGGCAGCGGGACCAGGACCTTCGCCTCGACGTCGTGCCGGGCCGCGTCGAGGCGCTGCGCGCGCTCGCGCAGGTCGCCGCGCTCGACGCTGCGCACGAGCTCCTCCCAGGCCGCGCCGTCGCGCAGCGCCGTCACCGTGACCAGCCGGTACGACGGCCCGCTCCCGTGCGCGTGGCGCAGCGCGTAGAGGAGGCGCGCACCGCTCGTCGCCGCGAGCCCCGGCAGCCAGGCGTCGCGCAGCGCCGCCTCGAACTCGTCCTCGCGGCTGCCGACGACGTGGTGAGTCTCGTGGAGGAACAGCATCGCGGGCCTCCTGCTCGACGGAACCGAGGCCTACGCGGGTCGGCGGCGGAAGCGGCGCGCGAGGGCGAGCACCGCCGCCCCGACCGCAAGCAGCGCCGGCCCGGACGCCTCGGGCAGCTCTTGCACGACGGTGTAGGTCCAGAACCCGATGGCGCCGTCCGTGTTGTCGATCCAGCCCGCGACGTCGGCCTCGACGAGCGTAGGGTTGCCGTCGACGAGCTCGATCGTGCTGCCGACGAAGGCCTCGAACTCCGTCACGTGCCACGACCAGGCCGGCTGGCCCGGGGCGAGCAGGTCGCGATTGATGCCGTCGGCCCCGGCGGCGATCTGCGCCGTGGCGATGAAGGCCTCGGTCGCGCCGCCGACC
>DATAGA010000490.1:0-3418 GCA_036257215.1 Myxococcota bacterium | reverse complement strand
CGTGCGCTCAGCGCGCGTAGCCCAGCGCGCGCAGCCGCTCCAGCTCCTCCTGCGACCACGCGGGGCCGCTCTCCGGCGTGCCGTCGCGCTTGCGCGCACTGCGGCGGGACTCGTACTCGGCCAGCGCGTCGACGAGGCGGCGGTCGGGGTCGCCCGCGAGCGGGCGCTGGTCGCGGGCGTCGTCGACGGCGAAGCGCTGGCGCAGCTCGGTCGGCGGGTTCACGACGAGCTTCTCGCCGTCGGCGTACACGCCGCGCCACGCGCCGTCCTCGCTGTAGGCGACGGCGGCGGGCTCGAGCAGGCTGCGGCCGCGGAAGCTGGCGGGGCGCGGAACGCCGGCGAGGTCGAGCAGCGTCGGGGCGAGATCGAGGTGCCGCGAGAGCGCGCTCACGCGGCCCGGCGCGCCGAGCTGCGGCGCAGAGAGCACGAGGGGGACGCGCACGAGCTCGCCGTACACCGTCGTCCCGTGGCCGAGCCCGCCGTGGTCGAGGAACTCCTCGCCGTGGTCGGACGTGACTGCGACGACCGTCTCGCCGCGCCGCCCGAGCCGCTCGAGCCCGGCGAGCAGGCGCCCGACCTGCTCGTCGACGTATGCGATCTCGGCGTCGTACATCGCGACGGTGTAGTCGAGGTCGTTCGGTGCGACGTCCGGGGCGGGCCCGTTGCGGTAGACGAGCTTTCCGCTCCGGCCCGCGCCGAAGCGGGTGCGGTACGGCTCGGGTGGGTTGTACGGCCAGTGGACGTCGAAGTAGTGGAGGTACAGGAAGAAGGGCGATGCGCGCGGGACCTGCTCGAGCCACTCGAGCGCGTGCTGCGTCAGCACCTCCGCGCGCCCACCGGAGTAGAGGAATGCGTCGAAGCCCTGGCCGAACCCGCTGCGGCTCTTGAGGAACGGGTTGCCGACGAGGCCCGCCGTCGCGTAGCCCGCGCCGGCGAACGCCTCCGCGAGGAACGTGAGGTCGTCGGGATAGCGCGGCGGGTGGCGCGTGAAGTGGCCGTCGCCCTCGTGGAAGAACCCGTGCTCCGCCGGGTCGAGCGAGAGCATGAGCGTGAGCGTCGACGGCACCGTCTGCGCGGCGCTCGCGACGTGGCGCTCGAACACCCACGAATCGCGCGCGAGCGCGTCGATCACGGGAGAGGTCGGGCGCTCGTAGCCGTAGGCGCCGAGGTGGTCGGCGCGCAGCGTGTCGACCAGGATCACGACCACGCTCGGCCGCGGCGGAGGCCCGCATCCCACGAGGCCGAGCAAGAGGGCCGCCCCGAGGGCGCCGCACGTCATCCGCACGCCGAAAAGCTACCAACCCGGGGCGGGGCGGACCGCTAGACTGCCGCCGTGTCGAGGCGCCGGCGCCAGCGCGTCGAGCCCGCTCGCCGGGCGGAGGCCGCGCGGGCGGCGCGGCGAGACGCGCCTCGGCCGGGCGCCGCGCAGCCCCCGCGCGCATCCGAGCCGCGCCGCGCGACGCTGCGCTTCACCGCCCTCTTCGCCGCGTGCGCCGCCCTCGTGCTCGTCGCGCTCGGGCCCGCGCTCTCCGGGCCGTTCGTCTCGGACGACCTCCACTACGTCCCGAACAATCCGTACGTCACGCGCTTCTCCGCCGACGTCCTCGGCGAAGTGCTCGATCCCCGCGGCGAGCCCGTCGCCATCACCGAGAACTACACGCCGGTCCACCTGCTGCTCCACGCCTTCGCGTGGCGGCTCTTCGGCGACGACGTGCGGGGCCACCACGCGTTCAACCTGCTGCTGCACGCGCTGGCGTCGGCGCTGCTCGCGCCCCTGCTCCTGCGCTCCGGCGTCCCGCGGCCGGGCGCGCTCGGCGCGAGCCTGCTCTTCCTGCTGCATCCGGCGAACGTCGAGGCGGCCGCGTGGATCAACCAGGTGAAGAGCACGGCCTCGGTCTCGTTGGCGATCCTCGCTCTGCTCGCGCTCGAGCGGCGCCCTGCGCTCGGCACGCTCTGCTTCGCGCTCGCGCTGCTCGCGAAGCCGACGTCGGCGTTCGTCCTGCCCGCAGCCGCGGTGTTCACGTGGACCCGGCAGCGGGGGCCCGAGGCGCGGCGCACGTACGCGTGGCTCGGGCTGTGGGCGCTGCTCTTCGCCGCCTACGCCGTCATCGAGATGACGGCCTTCACGCGCGCCGTGGCCGGCGTCGCGCCCGTGCACCCGGACCCGCTCGTGCGGCTGCGGACGTCCGTAGGGTTCGTCGCGCGCTACTTCGCGATGGCGACGACGTCCTACGGCGTGTCGGCGTTCCACGAGCCGAGCCCCGCGCTCTCGTGGCTCGACCCGTGGTGGCTCGCGGGGCTCGCGATCGTCGGCGTGCTCGGGGCGCGCACGGCCCTGATGCTGCGCGCGCGGCGCGAGGAGGCGGGGTACTGGGTGTGGGCGGCGGCCGCGTTCCTCCCGGTCGCGCAGGTGTGGCCGTTCCCCTTCCCGCTCGCCGACCGCTACCTCTACCCGATCCTGCCCGGGCTGATCGGCGGGTTCGCGCTCGCCCTCGCGGCGCCGGCCGCGCGCCTCCTCGCCGGGCGCACGCGTGCCGCGTACGCGGCGGGCGCCGTCGCGCTCGCCGTCCTCGCGCTCTTCGCCGCGCGCGCGCATGCGCGCGCGAACCTCTGGGCGATCCCCGCCCGGCTCGCGGCCGACTCCGCCGCGAACTACCCGGAAGGCGTGAACGCGAACCTGCTGCGGGCCACGCGGGCGATGCAGGTCGGCGACCGGCGCGCCGCCATCGACGCGCTGCGCGGGGCGGCCGCGCGCGGCTACGAGCGCTTCGACCAGATCCTCGGCAACCCGGGCTTCGCCCCGCTCCAGGGCGACCCCGCCTTCGACGCCGTGATCGCCGCGATGGCGGGCCGCTGGATCGAGCGGCTCGGGGCGCGGACCCACCTCGCGCAGTCGGAGCTGCTCTCGCTCGCCGTGGCCCACCGGCTGCGCGGCGAGCGCGAGCAGGCGCGCCGCGCCATCGAGCGCGGCCTCGCCCGCGATGGTCCGCTGCGCCCGGCGTTGGAGCGCGAGCTGCGCCTGCTGGGCAGCGGCTGATCAGGGAGAGGGTGGTGCGGCGGGCGCGGCGGCCGTCGGCGACGCCAGAGACGCGGGCGCCGCTTCCGGCACGTGGTAGAGCGCCACCCAACGGCTGCGCGCGACGAGCGGCAGCTTCAGGCGCCAGCCCGCCGGCACGAGCACGTCCGTGAGCGAGAACGCGCGCGCCAGCGCCGCCCACTCGGGCGCCGAGCGCCCCTCGAACGCGACGCGCACCTCGCGCTCGGGCAGCGTCGCCTCGTGGAGCGCGATCCGGGGCGGGTCGAAGAAGTCGACCGCGTAGACGCGATCGAGGATGTCGACGAGTGCGGGTCCGCCCGCCAGCGCGTACGGCAGCATGTCGAGCGCGCCCGGATCGATCACGAGCGAGCGGCGCGTGCG
>DATAGA010000477.1:0-2673 GCA_036257215.1 Myxococcota bacterium | reverse complement strand
TCCTCGTTGTAGAGGAGCCGCGCGAGCTGCTCCTCGATCACCGGGCGCTTCTCCTCGACGACGAGCACGTCCTCGCGGCCGAGGCAGAAGCGCAGCGCGCCTTCGGGCTCGAGCGGCCAGGTGAGCGCGACCTTGTACACCCCGAGTCCGAGCTCCGCCGCGAGCGCCTCGTCGATCCCGAGCTCGTCGAGCGCCTGGCGCACGTCGAGGTACGCCTTGCCCGCGGTCAAGATCCCGAAGCGGCGGCGCGGGCCGCCGAGGACCTCGCGGTCGAGCGCGTTGGCGCGCGCGAAGGCGTGCACCGCCGGGAGCCGCTGCTGGTAGAGCCGGGCCTCGACCTGGAGCGGGTAGTTCGCCCAGCCGATGTGGAGCCCGGGCGGGCGCGCGTCCCGCTCGGGCAGCCGCACCGGCGCGCGCTCGAGCCCGACCTCGACGGACGCGGCGCTGTCGACGGTGTCGGTGAGGCACTTGAACCCGACCCAGGCCCCGGAGTAGCGCGAGAGCGCGAAGCCGAGGAGCCCGAGGTCGAGGTAGTCCTGCACGCTGGACGGGTTCAGCACGGGGATCCCGCAGTGGATCAGCGCGTGCTCGCTCTGGTGCGCGATCGAGGAGGATTTGGCGCCGGGGTCGTCGCCGGTGAGGACGAGCACGCCGCCCGTCGGCGAGGCGCCCGCGTAGTTGCCGTGCTTCAGCGCGTCGCAGCTGCGGTCGACGCCGGGACCCTTGCCGTACCACATGCCGAAGACGCCGTCGTACTTCGGCCCGGGCAAGAGGTTTGCCTGCTGCGAGCCCCAGACGGCCGTCGCGGCGAGGTCCTCGTTGACGCCCGGCTCGAAGCGCACGCAGTGCTCGTCGAGGAGCGCCTTCGCCTGCCAGAGCGCGAGGTCGTAGGTGCCGAGCGGCGAGCCGCGGTAGCCGGAGATGAAGCCCGCCGTGCGCAGGCCCGCGGCGGCGTCGCGGCGGTGCTGGTCGAGCGGGAGCCGCACGAGCGCCTGCACGCCCGTCAGGTACACGCGCCCCGCGAGCCGCGTGTAGCGATCCTCGAGGCGGTAGCCGAGGTCGACGGCGCGGGCGCTCATGACGCAGCTTCGCTACGAATTGAAACGCGTTTCATTTCGTGTCACGATAGCGTCGGCTCGGTTCGCGCGCTCCGCGCCTGCCGATCGTACACCGCTCCGCCAGGGTAGACTCGCTCACCGCATGCGCCTCGGCGTCACGATCCACGCGACCGACCTGGCGATGAGCCCGGTGGAGCTCGCCCGCGAGGCCGAGGCGCGCGGCTTCGCGTCGCTCTACGTGCCCGAGCACACGCACATCCCGGTGAGCCGCCGCACGCCGCCGCCCACCGGCGACGCCGAGCTCGCGGAGGAGTACAAGCGCAGCCTCGATCCGTGGACGGCGCTCGCCGCGGCCGCGGCAGTGACGTCGCGCATCCGCCTCGGCACCGGCGTCGCGCTCGTCGCGCAGCACGACCCGATCGCGCTCGCGAAGCAGATCGCGACGGTGGACCGGCTCTCGGGCGGCCGCGTGGTCGTGGGGATCGGCTACGGCTGGAACCGCGAGGAGATGGCGGACCACGGCATCGACTTCGGCACGCGGCGCGCGCGCGTGCGCGAGGCGATGCTCGCGATGGAGGCGCTCTGGGCGAACGAGGTCGCCGGCTTCGACGGCGAGTTCGTGCGCTTCGAGCCGAGCTGGCAGTGGCCCAAGCCCGTGCAGCAGCCGCGCCCGCCCGTCCTGCTCGGCGGCGCCGCCGGGCCGATCCTCTTCTCGCACGTGGCCGAGTACGGAGACGGCTGGCTTCCGATCGGGGGCGCCGGCATCCGCGATGAGCTGCCCGCGCTGCGGCGCGCGCTCGAGGAGCGCGGCCGGGATCCCCGGTCGCTCGAGGTGGTGCCGCTCGGCGTCTTCCCCACGGAGGCGAAGCTCGCCCACTACGCGGCGAGCGGCGTCACCGAGGCGGTGCTGCGGCTGCCCTCGGCGCCGCGCGACGAGGTGCTGCCGGTCCTCGACGCCTACGCGAAGCTCCTCGGCAGGGTCTGAAGCGGTCGCGCGCACGGCCGGCGAGGGGCCCGGAGGTCCGCGTGTCGCCCGTCCCGCTCGAGCCGCCGCTCGCCGAGCTGCGCTTCTCGTTCGCGCGCAGCGGTGGGCCCGGCGGACAGAACGTCAACAAGGTCGAGAGCAAGGCGGTCCTGCGCTGGGACGTGGCGCGCAGCCCCGCGCTGCCGGACGCCGTGCGCGAGCGTTTTCTCGCGCGCTTCCGCCGCCGCATCACGTCCGACGGCGAGCTCGTCCTCGCGAGCCAGCGCAGCCGCGACCGCGAGCGCAACGTCGCGGACTGCGTCGAGAAGCTGCGCGCGATGCTGGCCGAGGTCGCGACGCCGCCGAAGCCGCGGCGCGCGACGCGCCCGAGCCGCGGCGCCCGCGAGCGGCGCCTCGCCGCCAAGAAGGCCCACGCCCGCAAGAAGGCCGAGCGCCGCCCCCCGAGCGCGGACCGCTGAGGGATCGACGAAGGGGACGCTGCAGCCACTGTCCACGAAGCGTCCGCGTCGACGGGCGTCGCCTTGGCAGCGCGCCGGCCTCTCCGTATGCTCGCCCTCCCAGCTTCCGAGGCGCCGTGGATCTCCGCTACTCCGAGGCCGACGAGTCGTTCCGCGCGGAGCTCCGCGCGTG
>DATAGA010000463.1:0-2249 GCA_036257215.1 Myxococcota bacterium | reverse complement strand
GGCGCTGCGCGACCTCACGCTCGACGCCGACAGCTTCGAGCGCGAGCTCTGCCGCGCGCGGACCTTCGGCTTCCTCCACGAGGTGCAGACCCTCTGGCAGAACGGGCTGGCCCGCGGCGGCAACCTCGACAACACCGTCGTCCTCGACGAGGACCGCGTGCTCAACCGCGACGGCCTGCGCTGGGCCGACGAGTTCGTCCGCCACAAGGCCCTCGACCTGATCGGCGACCTCGCGCTGCTCGGCCTGCCCGTCGAAGGCCACGTCGTCGTCGAGCGCGGCGGCCACGCGCTGCACCAGCGCCTCCTCGCCGAGCTCCTCGCGAACCGCAGCGCCTGGCGCGTGGTCGGCTCCGCCTCGACGCCGCGCACGAACGACACCCGCGTCGCGGTCGCCGCCGGCCTCTCCTAGCCGATCGCTCGCGGTCCACGCAGCACCGCTGCAGCCGCTGCTGGGGCGTGCTCCCTTTGCAGCGCTGTCGCGCTACGGCGCCTCCGGCGCCTCCAGGTGCTCGAGCTCCCGCGCCAGCGCCGAGATCGCGACCGCGTCGGTGAACGAGATGCCCATCCCCGAGGCCCGCGTGGCGTCGGCGCTGGCGGGCTGCCACCAGGCGACGCGGCCCTCGATCTCGTGGAGCGTCTCGCCGGCGGGGAGGCGGAAGCGCGCCTTGATCGGCGTCCCGGGCGGGAGCGGGTCCTCGCTCTCGACGAACATGCCGCCCGCGCCGAGGGTGGTCGCGTACTCGCAGCGCACGCCGCCCGCGGCGATGAAGTCGACGAGCAGCCGCACCGTGACGCGGCGGAAGCGCCGGCGGCTCTGCGGCGAGCGGCGCAGGCTCATCGCGCGGCTCCGCGGGCCGCGCCCCTCACAGGAGCTCGCTCCACGCGGCGATCACCCGGCGCAAGAGGGCCAGCGCCTCGGGCACGGCCTGGAGCGCCGGTCGCAGGTCGGCCTCCGGCGGCGGCTCGGCGGCGCCGGCGCGCTCGCCGCTCTGGAGCCACGCCACGAGGGCGCTGCGCAGCTCGATCGGCTCGCGCTCGAGAGCGATCGCTCCGGCGAGGGCGCGCAGCTCGGCGCGCCAGCTGCGCGGGTCGAGCGACGCGAGGTCCGCCGGCGTGAAGGGCTCGAGGGCGCGGCGCGCGCGCTTGCGCGCCCGCCGCCCGAGCGCTCGGGCGAGCCCGTTCACGAGCTGGGCATCGCCGCTCACGGCCTCGCCGTCGAACGCGAGCTCGGCGGTGAGGGCGAGCACGGCGCGCAGCTCGTCGGTGTCGAGCGGCACGAGGGCGGGGGCTGCGAGGCGCGCCTCCTCCGCCACGCACGCCGCGCGGAAGCGCGCCGTCGCGTCGGCGGCCTCGGGCGGCGCCTCGGACGGAGCGCCGGCGCCGAGGGCGCTCCCGATCTCCTTCGCAGTCTCCTGGGTCAGGCGGCGCACCGCTTCGTGCAGCGGATCGGCGAGCGCGACGCGGCGACCCGGGCCGACGGGCACCCGGGCCGGCGCCTCGCGCCGCTCCTCGGGCGTCGCCGCGCCGAGCGCGCGCAGGATGCCGAGGCCGAGGGTCACCGCGCCGTCGGCGCCGCGGCCGTTCGCGACGCGCAGCAGCGCGCGCAGCGACGCGACGCGCGTCGGATCGCGCGCGAGGAGCACGCGGTGTCGCTCCACCGCTTCGTTCCAGGCGGCGGGGACGTGCGCGAGGAGGTCCGCGAGCGCCTCCTCGGCCTCCGCGAGGTCCGGCGCGAGCTCGAGCGCGCGCCGGTACGACTCGACGGCGCCGTCGACGTCCTCGAGCGGGCCGGCGCGCAGCCGTCCCAGCTGGAGCAGCGCGCGCGCGAGACCGCCCGGATCGGTCTGCGGGTGCGCGGCGGCGAAGGCGGCGAGGACGTTCGCCGCCTCGCGCCACTCGCCCGCCGCGCGCAGGAGCCGCGCGGCGGCGAGCGCCGGCGCGGCAAGGCTCGGGTCGAGCTCCGCGGCGAGCCGATAGGCGGCCGCGGCGCCGCGGCCGTCGCCGCGCGCTTCGAGGGTGCGACCGCGCAGCGCCGAGAGGGCCGCGCGCTCGGGCGCGCTCTCGGGTAGCGCGGCGAGCGCTTCGCCCGTGAGCGCGAGCGCCTCGTCGCCGCGGCCGTCCTCCGCAACGAGCGCGGCGAGGAGCTCCCACGCGCGGCCGCTCGCTGGAGCGAGCGCGAGCACGTCGCGTAGTCGCGTCTCGGCGGCGGCGCGCTCGCCCGCGCGCAGGTCCAGCTCCGCGGCGCGCAG